>DAOVMD010000020.1 GCA_030630935.1 Candidatus Mcinerneyibacteriota bacterium
AAAACAGCTTCAACTACTTGTTTTAACCTGTCAAAATCGAGGTCTGAATTATTGTTTTCTATTTCCATTGCAGTTCCCTTAATAAGTTATCACTTTCCACATTAGTAAGGTCAGCTAAAACGTTTACAAAAATCTTTCCAAATGGAATTAATTGTTCCAGTGAAATCAATTGCATTGAAGTGAGTTCAAGAATTGTAATCAGGGTTATTACTATCTCCAATTTTGATTCTGCCTTCCTGCAAAGATCAACTAATGTCCATTCCTTCTTTTCCCTAAATTTATCCAGGAGCTCCCGGATTTTTTCGTCTATTGAGAACTGTTCTTTAATTATCTCAATTATCTCAGGGGAAGTTGCCCGTTCAATTGCATCTTTGAAAGCATTTATCAGTGTAAATAACTTTACTTCTGAAATTAAATGATCCTCGAAATCGAGTTCCTTCTTGACTGAGATATTTTTTAATTCAAAAGACGGACGCGGGAACATTTGAGTTTGGTATTCTGCCTTCAATTTTAATCTCTCCGCAACTTCTTTAAATTTTTTATATTCCCTGATTGCCTCTTCAATCTCGTGCATATCCTCTTCAAGTACTCTTTCTTCTTCCTCAGATAACATGCCCAGGGGTAGAAGCATTCGTGATTTAAGGTAAATTAATCGTGCTGCCATAACAATAAATTCACTTGCGAGATTGATATTGAACTTCTTCATCTTCTCAAGGTATTCAAGATATTGATTGGTTATATCAATGATTGGGATATTCAGGATGTCAACTTCATTCTTCTCAACTAAGAACACTAGCAATTCAAGCGGTCCTTCAAAATCTTCAACAATTACAAAATACGACATAATTCACCATTATAAAATTAAATTCATTGCTTTATTAACCATTTCCATCGTTTCCCCGGCTCTTTCACTTGCCTTTTTTGAGCCTTCTTTAACAATGTCAATTATGTAATCATCAGTGAGTTCACTTCTCTTTTTATGAATTGGTTCAAAGAACTCACTCATTTTCTTAAGGAGTATTTTCTTGCAGTCAACACAGCCTATCTTTGCCTGAGTACAGCCTTCCCTAATCTCGTTTAGAGTTTCTTCCGACTGCTCAAAAACCTTATGGTAAGAATAAACATTGCAGATATCAGGATTTCCAGGGTCAGTTTTTCGTTTCCGGGCCGGGTCAGTTACCATCGGCATTATCTTTTTCGTGATAAGATCCATTTCGTCAGAGAGGTAAATACAGTTATCATAACTTTTTGACATCTTTCTATTATCAAGCCCTAATAACTTGGAAGTTTTCGTTAAAACAGCAGAGGGTTCAGGGAAGATCTCGCCATAGAAGGAGTTGAATCTCCTGACTATCTCACGGCTTATCTCAAGATGTGCAAGCTGGTCTTCACCGACTGGAACATGATGTGCACGGTAAACAATTATATCAGAAGTCATTAAAACCGGGTAACCAAGCAGACCTAAATTAATAGTCTCCTTTCCTTCAATATCCTTAACCTTATCTTTATAAGTCGGGCATCGGGATAACCAACCAACAGGTGTAATCATTCCAAGTAATAAATTTAACTCAGCATGTTCCTTAACATAGGATTGAATAAAAACAGTCGCAACCTCAGGGTCAATACCAACCGCAAACCAATCACGAAGCATCTCAATTGAGAAATCACGCATCTGTGAAGTATCATGTCTGTCGGTAAGACCATGCCAGTTAGCAATAAAGAAGTAAGATTTATACTTGTGCTGCAGCTCAACATAGTTCTTTAATACTCCGAAATAATGACCAATATGCAGATTGCCGCTTACACGGTTTCCGCTTAATAATACTTTTTCTTTCTGCATAATGCAAACTCCATAAATTTATTTTAGCATTCCCAATCGGCCAAAACCTTCCCAAACTAAGAGTAAAAACGAATTAGGAAGTAGCGACTGGAAAACTAGTAAAACCAACGAAAACACTCCACGTAAAAAAAGATTTAGAACAACTACAATTACAATTATATTTACAATGCGATTCCCGAAAATTCTATCGTATTGTTCTTCAATACGGAATGGTAAAAAGTGCCTCAGGATTCCGGCACCATCAAGTGGAGGTATGGGAATCATATTGAAGATCATCAGGAAAATATTGATTATTGGTAAAAAGAATAAAATCATTGCGACCAGGACCATTCCATTTTCCGGGGTACCGATAGTTGGTTTTATAAAAATTGAGAAAATATATATCAAGATGATTGATCCAATACAAAGGATAAAATTTGATGCGGGGCCTGCAAAAGAAACAATTGCCATGTCCCGGCGTGTGTTTCTAAAATTTAAAGGATTTACAGGGACCGGTTTTGCCCAGCCGAATAATGGTAATCCTGTCAATGCCATAAAAATTGGAATAATAACCGTTCCCACTAAATCAATATGAACAATGGGATTAAGAGTTAAACGGCCAAGATATTTTGCGGTCGGATCACCGAGCTTATCTGCAGCAAAAGCATGTGAGAACTCATGAAAACTTAATGAGATCAAAATAACTGGGTATGTAATTAATAACAGTAAAATTCGTTCCATCTTTACCTTTTATATTATTATATATATAATATATATATCAAATTTTTTATTATACTATAAAAGAAAGCGTTTGTCAATTGATTTTTACTAAAAAACAAGGGAGAGAACAGAGAATAGAAAACAGAAACATTGTATCCCAAACGATGTAGGGGCGAAGGGGCCTTCGCCCTGACCATAAGAACTTAATCCTCCCGAATGAAATGTATAAAAACAAACAAACTCGCTCCGCTCAAACTTTAAAAAACCGACAGGGAACTGACGAGAACTGACGAGAACATAGTGCATCGCTTCGCTCAGCAATGAAAAAGTAATATTGAAGAATTAAGAATGAATAATGTTTTTGCATTTGATATTACAGTGCATTTGTTTAAAACTAATGTTGCTTAAAGATTCGGATGAATGTAAAAAACAATATTCACCGCACCGAAAAAGCGGGTAAACTCCAGACACCCCGAAGTGAATTCGGGGTAAACTCCAAACGCAGAGGAAAACAAAAAAAAATAAAAGATAATATAAGAATGAAGAAGGATGTTTGAAATATCCAGTAGGGGCGACTGGCCGGGCGCCCTTATCGTATTAACTAAGTATCCCATTAGATTTGATATGTTCGACATGGGAGGATTAAATCCTTTTGGTCAGGGCGTCCGGCCGGAAGCCCCTACTGATTTTGCATAAGAATCGTACACGATTCCGATTGCCGGAGGCTCAGCCTCTTTAACTTTTCCAAAACGCAAGATAGATCATCGATGCGCACTTATATTTTTTTTTAACATCAATAGCTTTAAAGAAGAGTATTATACTGAATAATACAAATATAATATTTATATCAAAATATCTGTGGTGTTATTTTTTTAGAGTTAAACCTGTTGACATTTGTATGGTTATATGATAAACTATGAATCAAAATTATTAAGAGGAAGAATGAATATTATAGAAGGATTTAAGATGTTTAGATTTAAAATCAAATCAAGAGTGATAGTATGAAGAAGACAGCATTTGTTCTGTTTTTTATAGTTTGTTTTTTGGGGATTTTAAGAACGACATATCCGGATGGACTATATAGTCTTTTTATAAAAGAGTATAAAATTGTTCAAGATCAAATAATCTATACAGTAGGCTGGGTAAAAAAAATTAAAGGGCCTATTTTAGATATGATTATGGTAGAAGTAGTAGTAACTAAAAAGGAAGCAAAAAAGTTAGGAGTAAAGGGATTAGATCAACGTTCTTCTTCAGAGAAAATAATGATTAAATATCCTAAGGTAGTATTAATTGGGTCTACTAAAGAAGAATATAAAGAATTAACCAAAACCATAAAGTTTTTCAATAAAAAGGGCAAAGTAAAAAAGAAAATAAAATTAATTATACTAGATGAATTTGTTCATCTTTCTCCAAATAAAAAAATTATAGGAATAAGAAAGTTTTATACCAGTGACTTAACAATTTATAATCAAGATGGCAATGTGACAGGAAAATTTAAAGTAAAACCACTTAATGGGATTAAATTAGCTGATGATGGTTCTTTTATTGTTTATGGTTCTGAAATAGGAGTGATTCTAGGACCCGGTTCTATAAATTTCTATAATTCTTCCGGAACTTTGATTAAAGAAATAAAAAAAGAAAAACAATTTGTAATAAAGGCAAAATATACTCCTAATAACCATTTTGTATTGTCAATTATTCTCAACTATCTCGACTCTTTTGCTTATTTGACTTGTTTTGACAAAGAAGGTAATGAAAAATGGAGATATAAACTTGTTGATTTGAAAACAATAGGTTTAAGAAGTAAACATTATACATATCCTTTTGAACAAATAGAAATATCTGAAGATTCACAAAAAATTGTTGTCAGAGGTTATTCAGTGTTAAAGCCATGTAAGAAACAATGGATATTTGATATACATGGGAAGTTGTTAGAAACAAAAGAAGGATGGTAGAGATGAAGAAGAAATTTAAATTGTTTTTTGTTTTATTTATCTTTATGGTCAGTTTTTTTTCTAATAAGCTAATATGTAAGTGTGATCACTATTTTGATATGAATAAACAGAAATTTGTAAATGTTTGGGAATATTATTCATCAAATAAGAATTATAAAATTTCAATTATCTCAAAAAGTTTTCCTGATGAAGATGGGTATTCTTTATGTTATATTGAAGATAAGAATAGTAAAAAGATCAATGAAT
This sequence comes from Candidatus Mcinerneyibacteriota bacterium, assembly GCA_030630935.1. GTDB lineage: Bacteria > AUK180 > AUK180 > JAQVHJ01 > JAQVHJ01 > DAOVMD01. Next base: position 4,741 of record DAOVMD010000020.1, read on the forward strand.
TTCCAATAAATTTTATACCAAGCTGGACGTTTATTACAAATGATTCAAAACACATTGTTTTTATCGAAGGAGCTTATTATAGTAAATCGAGAGACATATTTTTTTATAATTCTGATGGTGAGTTAATACGAAAACAAGGACCATTTGGTAAGTTTTCAGAAGCTGAAATGACAAAAGGTGTAGGATATTTTGTTCTTTTAAATCCATATAAGACAAATTCAGATTTAAGTGAGAATAAAATTAATGGTTATTATACACTTGTATTATTTAATGTAAAATCCGGAAAGCTATTATGGGAAGTAAAAACTAATGGAATTACACAATACGGTACTCAATTATTATGCTCTGAGAATGCTGAATGGATTTTGGTATCAAGTGAAGTCTATTTTTTGAACTCTTTAATAAAAAATAAGGAATTTTATAAGATAATTCTTTTTAATAGGAAAGGTAAAAAAACAGATGAAATAATATTAGATGGATATGGTTATCATTTAAAACATTTTTCAAATGATGGAAAAGATCTTTTTTTGATAAAAAGAGATAAAAGAGATAAACATAAAATAATTAAGATAAATTATAAAAATAATAATGGAAAGTTAATATTAATTAATGAAGTGAATATAAAAAAATAAAATATATAAGTTTTTATGTGCCGGTTTTTTACTTCTTATATTAAATTAATCATATTTTAAATACCAACAAGATAGTAGTAAAAATCAGTAGGGGCGACCGGTCGGGCGCCCTGACCATAAGCAATAAAACACCCATACGATAAAAAGATAAAAGCAAAAGAAAGAATTCTCACCATTGATATTGTTTATATTTGTTTAGAGCATTTGTTGCTTAAAGATTCGATTGAATGTAAAATTAACTACGGATCACACTGAACACACCGCAAAAAAGAGAAAAAAGAAAGATATTTAAAAACCTCAACAAAATATTATTAAAAGCAGTAGGGGTTAAGGGCCTTAACCCTGACCATAAGAACTTAATCCTCCCGAATGACAAATTAAATCTTTACATCATTGATAAACTTTTTAGAAATCGTTTACGATTATTATGACAATGATGCGTAGCCTGGGGCTTCAGCCCTAGGAAAACGATTGAAGAACACAAGCCGTTTACGGCTAGTATGAAAACAATTCTTTTGTCTTTGGATGACCACAGATTGCCGCAGTCAAGCTCTTCGCTCTTTCCTTCGCAATGACAAATATCGTATGTTTAAATCCTTATGTCCAATTCTTTTATCTTTGGATGACTACAGATTGCCGCGGTTTGCTTTAGCGCGTGGCTGGAGTGGAACGGAAGTCATCCCGACGCGTCGGGACAATGACAAAGTGGCGTTCTCGAACAATCCAAAGGTGTTCAGTGCCCTTCCATAAAAAGTTAAATTTTTCTTGACTTTTTATATATATTCTGATAAACTTAAAAAACTGAATAATAATATAGGAGGTTTCAAAAATGAAGATAGAATGGATGGGTCACTCATCATTTATACTCACATTGGATTCCGGGAAAAGAATATGTACCGATCCCTATAAATCGGGGTCTTATGATGGTGCGGTTGGTTATGCCCCGATTAATGAGGAGGTTAATCTTGTCACGATTTCTCATAATCATGCGGATCATAATTGCCCTGAAGAATTAAAGGGTGAGTTTGAAGTAGTTGATACAGTTGGAGAATTTGATGTTGCAGGCGTTAAGTTAGAGGGCTATTCGACATTTCACGATAATTCCAAAGGCAGTGAGCGTGGAGATAATATTATCTTTAAGATTTGTGCGGATGGAGTCAAGGTAGTTCACTTAGGAGATCTTGGTCATCGTTTGAGTGAAGTAGAGATTGAGAAGCTTTCGCAGGTAGATGTATTATTGATCCCTGTTGGCGGACATTTCACGATTGATGATAAGGATGCCTGGGATATTATTGACAAACTGAAACCCAAAGTTGTAATCCCTATGCACTATAAAACAGAGAAATTAGGTTTCCCGATATCAGGTGTAGGCGAATTCCTTTCGAAAACAGAGAATGTTACACATGTTGATGATCTTGAGATCACGCGTGGTAGCTTACCTTCCGAGCTTCAGGTTTATGTTTTGAAACATAAGAAATAAAAGGATTATTATTGATGAGAGAGATAAATGTTTCCACAGTTACCGATATAATTAAGCGGTTATGTATTGAGGCCAATATTGATCTTGGAGACGATGTTGTAAAAGCTTTAGAAGCTGCAGAAGCATCGGAAGTATCTCCAACCGGTAAAGCCGTACTTCAACAGATAATAAAGAATTCAGAGATTGCCAGGTCAGAGAAACTTGCAATTTGTCAGGACACAGGTTTTACGGTTGTATTTTTAGAGATTGGCCAGGACGTTCATTTTACAGGTGGTGACCTGACCGAATCGATTTATGAAGGAGTCCGTCAAGGTTACACAGAAGGTTATCTTCGCAAGTCAATTGTAAAAGATCCTATTACAACACCGGTTAACACAGGAGACAATACACCCGCAGTAGTTCATTTAACAATTGTGCCCGGCGATAAAGTAAAGATTATTGTTGCCCCGAAAGGCGGCGGGTCTGAGAACATGAGTGAAGTTAAGATGATGAAACCCGCGGATGGTTTAGACGGGCTAAAGAGTTTTGTAATTAATAAAGTCTTAACCTCCGGCGGAAATCCATGTCCCCCGATAATTGTCGGGATTGGAGTTGGCGGGACATTTGAGTATACTGCATATTTAGCTAAGAAAGCCGCGATTCGCGAGGTTGGAGTTCATAACCCGGACCCCAAACTTGCTGACCTGGAAAGAGAGTTATTGGAAGAGGTTAATAAATTAGGAATTGGCCCCATGGGTTTTGGCGGCAGAACAACGGCATTAGCAGTTAATATTGAAGTATTCCCAAGGCATATTGCAACATTTCCCGTTGCGGTGAATTTAAATTGCCATGTAATAAGGCATAAATCAGCAGAAATTTAATGGAGAAATTATTAATGGAACCTAAAAGGCTAAATACACCATTAACTGATGAAGTTATTAAGACATTAAAAACTGGAGACTCTGTTTTAATCTCCGGGATAATATACACTGCAAGAGATTCTGCTCATGCAAGGTTGGTTACTTTACTCGATGATGGTAAGGATTTACCATTTGATCCAAAGGGAGCAATTATATATTATGTTGGACCTGCACCAGCTCCGCCCGGTCGTCCGATCGGCTCAGCCGGACCTACAACTTCTTATCGAATGGATCCGTTTGCTCCAAGATTACTTGAAGCTGGATTAAAGGGGATGATTGGAAAAGGACCAAGGTCAGATGAAGTCAAGACCGCAATTATAAAATATACTGGTATTTATTTTGCTGCGGTTGGCGGTGCGGCCGCATTGATTTCTCAATCTGTTCAGGAAGCAGAGATCATTGCGTATGAAGACTTGGGTCCGGAAGCGGTGCGCAGACTGGTAGTAAAGGATTTTCCCGCAATCGTAGCAAATGACGTTTATGGCGGGGATTTATTTATTGAAGGCATAGAAAAATATAAAATCAAATAACTTTTCAATGGAGGAGAGATGAAACTCTACGAATATCAAGGCAAGCAAATTTTTGCTGAATTTCTGATCCCGATACCTAAGGGTAAAGTTGCCACTACGGTTGATGAGGTGAAGAAGATTGCATCCGGGGCGAATAATCCGGTTGTCATTAAAGCTCAGGTTCTTGTTGGAGGTCGTGGTAAGGCCGGTGGTGTTAAGATTGCAAAGACACCGGAAGATGCTGAGAAGATTGCACAGGAAATTCTCGGGATGAGTATCAAAGGTTTAACCGTAAATAAAGTTCTTGTTGAAGAAACGATGGATATTGATAAGGAGTATTATCTTAGTTTAGTTATGGACCGTGATTCAAAAGGAGTTACAATTATAGCTTCTCTTGAAGGCGGGGTTGAGATTGAAACGGTTGCGAAAGAGACTCCCGATAAACTTTTCAAGATCACAGTTGACCCCCTGACAGATCTCTGGGGTTATCATTCAAGATACCTTGCAATGAAAATGTTTCCGGGAGAACGGGATAAGATAAGGTCTTTTTCAAAGATTCTATCTAAACTTTACGAGATTTATATTAAGAAGGATGCAACTCTTGTTGAGATTAATCCGCTTATCTCCACAAAATCGGGGCACCTTGTTGCATTGGATTCAAAGATTATTATTGATGATAATGGAGTGTTCAGGCAGAAAGACCTCGCACCATTTGAACTGGAAAATATTGATGATCTAAATGAAAGACAAGCTAAGGAAAATAACCTGTCTTTTGTTAAGCTTGACGGAGAGATCGGGTGTTGTGTAAATGGCGCAGGCCTTGCAATGGCAACGATGGATGTTATTAAACATTTTGGAAGCTCTCCTGCAAACTTCCTTGATATCGGAGGGTCTTCAAACCCGGAGAAAGTGGTCAGTGCACTTGAGATTATTACATCTGATAAAAATGTAAAAGCAATTTTATTTAATATCTTTGGCGGCATTACACGTTGTGATGATGTTGCAAACGGAATTAAAAAAGCTTTAGAGATGAAACCTATTGATATCCCGATTGTTATCAGGTTAACGGGAACCAATGAAGAAGAAGGGAAGAAGATTTTAGAGTCTATTAATCTTCCCACCACAACTTCAATGGTGGACGCAGTAAAAAAAGTGATTGAAGTTTCTAAATCAAAATAATTTCACAGGAGTAATAAATGAGCATTTTAGTAGATGAAAAAACAAAAGTAATTGTTCAGGGGATTACCGGCCGTGACGGGTCCTTCCATACAAAACAGATGATTGAATATGGAACAAAAGTTGTTGCGGGAGTCACACCCGGGAAGGGTGGTCAAGTAGCGGAAGGAGTTCCTGTCTTTAATTCGGTTAAGGAAGCAGTTGCGGAGACTGGTGCCGATGCTTCAGTAATTTATGTTCCCCCGGCATTTGCTGCAGATGCATTATTAGAAGCGGTAGATTCAGGAGTTGAGTTGGTTGTTTGTATTACGGAAGGTTTACCGATAAATAATATGTTAAAGGTCTTTAATTATCTGAAAACGAAAAAGACCAGATTGATTGGCCCTAACTGCCCTGGTATAATTTCTCCGGGGAAGACCAAGCTTGGAATTTTACCTGCAAGCATCCATACCCAAGGGAATATTGGCCTTGTTTCCAGAAGCGGAACACTGACTTATGAAGTGGTTTTTTCCCTGACGAATGCAGGCCTTGGCCAATCAACTTGTATTGGAATTGGCGGTGACCCTGTAATCGGAACGAACTTTATTGATACCCTTAGACTCTTTCAGGATGACCCTGAAACTGAAGCGATTGTTTTAATCGGTGAGATTGGAGGGACTGACGAAGAGAACGCAGCCGAGTTCATTAAGGAATATGTGACCAAACCGGTTGTTGCATTTATTGCCGGTCGAACCGCACCTCCAGGAAAGCGGATGGGACATGCCGGGGCAATTATCTCAGGCGGGAAAGGCACAGCTGATGAGAAGATTGAAGCATTAAATAATGCCGGGATCCCGGTTGCCCAGATCCCGCAGGATATTCCGGGTCTTCTTAAAGAACTCCTATAAAAGAGACGAATTTTGACAGAGAAAATTAAATTCATCGTTAATCCAAGGTCCGGCGAAAATAAAACTGCTAATTTCATCAGGAAACTGAAGCACTATTGCAGATATTTCAATCTTAATTATTCAATTAGCTTAACAAAATCGCAGTACCATGCGACTCACCTTAGTGATGACGCTTATAAAGATGGATTTCAGACTATCGTTTCAGTGGGAGGTGATGGAACACTTCACGAAATACTCCAGGGAGTTGTCGGGAAGGGAGTTATACTTGGAGTGGTTCCGTTCGGTTCTTCAAATGATTTCTCAAGAACTGCTAAAATTCCTAATAAACTGAAGGGATCAATGCAGGTTATTGCGAATCGAAAAGTAGAACTGATTGATGTCTGTGCGATTGACGATGGGTTCTTTATTAATGTCAGCAGCCTTGGTTTTGACGGCGAGGTTGTTGCTCGACTCCCAAAGATGAAATCAAAATACCTGTTTAAATATGTTTATATACTTGGAACATTGAAAGAAGCTTTCAGGTATAAGATGAAAAAGGTTCGAATTATTCGTGATGATATTGATATGGGAACGTTTAATGTGAATCTGATTGTAGTTGCAAACGGCAAGTATTATGGTCATAAAATGATGATTGCTCCAAAAGCAAAATTAAATGACGGTTATCTCGATGTAGTCTTAATTTCGGGTTTATCACAAATAAGGTTCATAGCGAACTTTGCCAGTGTATTTAAAGGAATTCATATTCATAAAGATGGAGTTCTAAATTTTAAATGTAAGAAATTAATACTCCTGAGTGATGAGAAAGTCTATATTGAAACAGATGGTGAGTTGACAGGAACATTACCGGTTGAGTATAAAATTTTTCCAAAATTTCAAAAATTTATTATGCCTTAATTTTTAAATATTAGTGTAAAATAGGAAGTAATTTTGGGCACAAGATTAATTAAAATTTTAATTGCAATAACCCATATCGCTCTCCAGGTAAAAATCCTGTGAATTTAAGAATATTGACAAATTTATTTTTTTATGTTAGAATATTAAATAGTAAAGCAGTAGGTTAAAGGATTTATGGATTTTGAGTTTGCAGATAATTATACAACAGAAGATTCAGCCCGATTAATTCAAGGTATGAAATCAGGATTATTAAAAAGAATTTTATCTTTCTTGCATCTGATAAAAATCCGAATAGTTTCTATTCAACCGTAAATAAGTGAGAATAACTTGAAAGAAAAAATAAAGTTCATTATCAATCCAAAGTCCGGAGAGGATAAAACAGCAAATTTTATTCGGAGAATAAAGCATTATTGTGAATTTTTTAAAATTGATTCTTCAATTAGTGTTACAAAAGGTAAGTCCCACGGCATTGAACTGGCTGATGATGCAATGAACCATGGTTTTCATACGATTGTTGCAGTGGGTGGTGATGGAACTGTCCATGAAGTTATACATGGATTAGCCGGCAAGAAATTGACATTGGGAGTGATTCCGTTTGGTTCCTCAAACGATTTTGCAAGAGGACTAAATATACCAAGGGACGTTAAAGAAGCAATGCGGATCATTGCAAAAAGAAAGATTAAAGAAGTTGACATTGTTGCAATGAATGACCAGTTTTTTATCAATATTAGCAGCCTCGGTTTTGATGGTGAAGTAGTTGCAAATCTTCCGAAAATGAAATCAAAACACCTGTTCAAGTTTGTCTATATTCTTGGTGTATTAAAGGAAGCCTTCAGATATAAGAAGAAAAAAGTCCGGGTAATTCGTGATGATGTTGATATGGGAATATTTAATGTGAACTTGATTGCAATTGCAAATGGTAAGTATTATGGACATGGTATGTTAGTGGCCCCGCATGCTGAGCTGGATAATGGCCTGCTTGATGTTGTTTTGATTCATGAGCTTTCACAATTAAGGTTTGTAATGAATTTTCCAAGTGTATTTAAAGGAACTCATATTTATAAAGACGGGGTTTTAAATTTTACTTGTAAGAAACTTGTACTCTTGAGTGATGAAAAGGTTTATATTGAATCTGATGGTGAGTTGACTGGAACTTTACCGGTGGAGTATAAGGTTTTTCCAAAATTTCAAAAACTTATTGTGCCGTAAATTTTAAAATATTAGCATAAAACAGGAGGTAATTCTGGGTACTGGATTAATTATAACTTTAATTGCGATAACATATATCGGGTTCGGATTCTTTGCTTATATTGAACAGTTCTTTATATCATTGCGCCGCAGGGAGTTTCTAAATTTCCTGGATACAAAAAACCTGATGAAAGAGATTCATACATTTGATAGAGTAATGATAGCAACAGCTTTATACAGACTCGGGTTCCTGGTAAGTTTTTTGTTTTTATTGTTCTATTTACTTTTTGTCAAAATTCAACTTGAATTTTGGTTTGGTGTGATTTTTATTGTATTGGTCATATTATTTTTAACGTTAACTTTCCTTATAACCGGGATTCTAGTATTAAAAACCAATATTGAGAAATTTGAAAAGACCTGGAAACAATTAATGAATTTTCTATTCTATATCCCGCTGTTCCCTGCAACTGAAGCAGTAAAATTAATTTTTGTTGCAATTAATAAGTTATCAGGTACAGATAATTACAGGTTTAACCTGGACTTATCAGAAGATATTTTAAAAAGTTTAATTGAGACGGAATCCGAATTGGAGGTTGAAGAACGTGAGATGCTAACCAGTATTTTTGAATTTGGAGATACTAAGGTAAGTGAGATTATGATTCCAAGAATTGAGATTGCTTCAGTTGATGAAGAGGAGGATATCTCTGAAGTCTTAAAAATTATTCTTGACCAGGGCTATTCGAGAATACCCGTTTATAAAGAATCAATTGATGAGATTAGCGGGATAGTTTATGCAAAGGATATTCTAAAAGAATTTCATTCAAAAGGTAAACTCCCTGAATTAAAAGATATCTCTCGGAAAAAAGTTTACTTTATCCCTGAAACCGCGAGGATAGATGATCTTCTTAAAACTCTTCGTGATGAAAAACTCCAGATTGCAGTTGCACTTGATGAATATGGCGGGACCGCAGGTCTCGTAACACTTGAAGATATAGTCGAGGAGATTTTTGGTGAGATTGAAGATGAGTATGATAAGAAGAAATCGAAAGTTGAGAAATTAAAGGATGGAACCCTCCTATTCAAAGCTCATATTGATATAGAAGAGATCTTTAAGCAGCTTGAGATTGAGCCTCCGGAGATTGAAGGAGTCGAATCAATCGGGGGTTATATCCTTAATCACCTGGGAAAAATCCCACGGGTAGGAGATAAAATCCAAATAAAAAATTTAATCTTCGAAATTATTGAAGCTGACGAGAGAAAGATTATAAAAATGAAGATTTCAAAAAAGGGTAAGAAATAATGTTAAAAAAATTAAGAACTTATCTTGTTTCCGGCTTGTTAATAACAGTACCTCTTTCATTGACAATATATATAATCTATAATTTATTTACCTATTTTGATACGATTTTACGACCGCTTCTTGAGCCGACCCTGGAACATATTGGGTTGTTTTATGTGAATGGAATGGGGTTAATACTTTTAATCCTTTTAATATTTATAATAGGGATGGCTGCAAGTAACTGGTTCGGTCAAAGAATGTTGAAGTTAGGAAATAGCATCATTAACAAAATTCCACTTGTAAATAAACTTTATAAAGCGGCTCAACAGATTTCTTATGTAGTAATAGGCGGTCATAAAAGTATATTTAAGGGAGTTGTATTAATTGAGTACCCGAGACGGGAAATGTATTCACTAGGATTTTGGACTGAAAAATCAGAAGGTGAGATTGTTGAGAAACTAAAGGGGGAATCCCTATATCATGTCTTTGTCCCGACTACTCCAAACCCAACATCCGGATATCTCCTAATTATCCCGGAGAGAGATGTTAAATTTCTTGATATGTCTGTTGAGGAAGCCCTAAAATTAATTATTTCAGGAGGTTCAGTCCTCCCGTCATTTATCGCGAAGCAAAAATTAGAAGAAAAAAAGAAAGAGAAAAATGAATCAAAAAAATAAACAAACTGAAGAAATAAGAAAGTCAGGCTTTGTCTCTATACTCGGTCGACCTAATGTCGGCAAATCAACCCTGCTTAATGCAATGATCGAGTATAAAATTTCGATTGTTTCACATAAACCACAAACGACTCGAAGTAGAATTGTCGGGGTCCTCTCAAAAGAGGATTATCAGGTAATTTTCATTGATACTCCCGGAATAAATACGGGGACAAAACCGTTAAATATACATTTAACAAAATCAGCGTATTCCGTTTTAAATGAAGTTGATTTAAACCTGATATTAATAGATGCAGTGAGAGTTCTGGATTTTGAGAAGAAAATTTTTCAGCAGATTAAAAAAGTCAAAAAACCAGTTTTTTTAATTATAAATAAGATTGACCTGATAAAAAAAGAGAAACTTCTTAAGTTAATCGACGAGATTTCAAAAACCTGCCAATTTACAGAGATCATCCCGATCTCTGCATTAAAAAATCAGAATGTCGATCACTTGATAAAAGTTATAGTTGATAATCTTGAACCAGGCCCATTTTATTACCCTGAAGATATGATTGCTGCTTCACCTGAAGAAGTAATCTTCAGCGAGTTTATCCGTGAAAAAGTTTTCATATTATGTCATCAGGAGATTCCATATTCAACGGCAGTTTTAGTTGATAAGATGGAAGAGGATGAGAAAATAATAAGGATTTTTGCGACGATCCTCGTGGAGAAAGGTTCACAGAAGAAAATTGTGATAGGGAAGAAAGGGGAGAAGATAAAAAGGATAGGCACGGACGCCCGTAAAGAAGTTGAACGGTTTACAGGGAAGAAAACGTATATTTCTCTCTGGGTAAAAATCAAAAAGAACTGGACAAAAGACCCGTCTCGCTACATCATCGAACAAGGATAGAAAAACGAAAGCTTCGTTTCCCTTCGCAATGAATAAATAAGAATGAACAATGAAAAATGAAGGGGGTGAAACCCCATTGTTATGCGTAACAATATTACATGATATTATATAAAAGTATTAACATCATCACATTCCAGTTTGGAATGTGACATGATTAAGGGAAATAAAATTACCAAAAACATTATTAGGTATTATCAGAGGGAGCTTGCTCCCTTGATAATTATTA
>DAOVMD010000200.1 GCA_030630935.1 Candidatus Mcinerneyibacteriota bacterium
CATTGCAGAGCGAAGCGATGCTATTATCCCATTAATCATGTTTTCGGAATCCTTGATTCCAATCTCTGTTAAAAACTATCGTTCTAAGCCAAAGCAGTGAAATCTATAATGCAAATAATTCTTCACTCTTCATTTTTCATTCTTCATTGCAGAGCGAAGCGATGCTATTATCCCATTAATCATGTTTTCTGAATCTTCGCTTCAAATCTCTGTTAAAGAGTTACAGTTTCCAAAAAGTTCCAAAGATTATTTCGAAATATGAAAATAAATTAAGTTCCAGATGAACACAACTATAAAATCGTTTACGATTCCTATGAAAATAATGCGTAGCCTGGGGAAAAGTTTCCTCTCGGAAACTTTAGTTCGAGTAAGAAGTAAGAGTTTGCTCCCCTAATCGGGGAGTATCTTATTAAAAACGTCTCTTACCCATACTCTTACTCTTACTGAAAATAAAGATAAATTACTTTCAATGTTCTGTTCTCTACTCTCTGTTATCTGTTCTCTGTGAGGTTAACAGAGTTAACCGAAATGGCATTTATGCCGCGTATGAAAACAATAAAAATTAAACATAAAAAACACCCTCCCAATATATCGACATTTAAGCATATAAATGCAACAAAATGCAACCTCCGTCCCTTAAAACAAATTAAAATCTTGACTTTTATATATCTGTTATGTTATACTAAAAATGTTAAAAATTGAGGAAAAATGTCGGGAGTAAAAGATGAATGAACAGGTTCAACCTAAGAAAAGCAACAATGTTACGATTGTTATCTTAGTTATTAGTTCTATTACTATATTACTTTTAGGTTATTGTATTATATCTAATATTAAGAAAAATAATGAGAAAAGAAAAGAGATTAAAATCCAAAATGCAGAGGCTCGAAAGAGGGATATAATATTCGAAAATAAATATAATCTAATTAGAATTCCAGCAGGGGAATTTAAGATGGGTAGCCGTTTTAGAGAATCCGTTTCACCTTCATATCCGCGTCATAAGGTTTATCTAGATGAGTATTATATATCCAAGTATGAAGTAACAAATAAAAAGTACTGCGATTTTCTTAATAAAAGAGGTAAACATAAAGCTTCATCAACACATCCCTGTTTAGACCTGAATGATAGGGATTGTCTTATTAAAAAGCTTGATGATCGATATATTCCAAAATTAGGTTATGATAATTATCCGGTTGGAGAAGTAACATGGTATGGAGCGGTAGAATATTGTAAATGGTTATCAGAAGAAACGGGTTTGAATTTTCGTTTACCCACGGAAGCAGAGTGGGAAAAAGCCTGCCGTGGCGGCAATGACGGTAGATGGTGTTTTGGAGAGAATGAATCATTATTGAAAGATTATTCTTGGTATAGTGCTAATTCTGGGAGGAAAACTCATCCGGTTGGAGGAAAGAAGCCTAATGCTTTTGGATTGTATGATATGCATGGTAATGTCGCTGAGTGGTGTAGTGATTGGTGGTCAGGTTCTGAGTTCATGCCTTGTATATACTATATAAAATCACCTTATCGAAATCCTCAAGGACCATCATCGGGTCGATTGCGAACATTTCGTGGTGGTCATTGTTGCAACTACGCCATAAGTAATAGTTCAACAATTCGACGCAGCAATGGTCCTTGCGGGACAAGTCCTTATATAGGTTTTCGCCCCGTAATGACATTGCGCTGAGAATAGGATACCAGCCAATAGTACTACTCACCATTTTCGAGTACTATGAACCGCTCTTATTTCTTATATTAAAATTTATTATTTTCATTGTATTGATTTGGGAGGATTAAGTTCTTTTGGTCAGGGCGTCCGGCCGGAAGCCCCTACTGCTTGAATCAAACATTACGTTAATATATCAAAATATTGAAACTGAATTCATTTTTATATATAAATATTCTTGACTTTTCTCTTTTTGGTATGTTATACTGAATTATATGAAATAAAAATGGATGTTGCTAATGGAAAAGTATAAACAAACCAAATAAAGAGGTTGATAATGAAAATTTATTGGTCATTGAAATCCATACCTGAATTAAAGTCTTTCCCGGAAAAAGAAAGGAAGAGGATTTGGAAAGAGAGTTATTCCAAGAGCTTTAAACAAAGGAAAACTTGGGTAGCAATAATTTTAAGTTGGTTAGTTTTAGCTTTTGTTTATATTATATTAAGTTATTTTATAGCCGAATATTTCTTTTGGAATCTTTGGATTTCCTGGATAAGTTGGTTAGTTTTGTGTGGAATTTGGGCTCCTTTTTATACCATTATTATACAACGATTGACAATCCCAATCATTAGGGAAAAGTTTAATAAAAAATCAGAAGATAAAGACAATTTTGGTGTTAAAAATTAAATTTTCTCAAAATCAGTAGGGGCTTCAGGCCGGACGCCCTGATTATAATAAGTAAGTCACCCATTTGAAAAAAGAAATTATCAATGTTGCAAAGATTTTTATTTCACACGGGAGGGTTAATTCCTTTTGGTCAGGGCGTCCGGCCGGAAGCCCCTACTGTATTTTCAAAAGTTAGATTGCCGCACTTTGCTTTAGCGCGTGGCTGGAGTGTAACGGAAGTCATCCCGACGCGTCGGGACAATGACAATTTAAAAATAATTTTATTTCTTGACTCTTTTATATTATATATGTTATAATTATCTTTAATTATAAAAATATAAAGATAAAAATATGAAAAAAGATCTTTTAATACTCGGCGCGACTGGAGCAGTTGGTCTTGAGTTATTGAAGCTGTTAGAAAAGCGTGATTACCCCGTAGATAGATTAGGGCTCTTTGCAACCAAGCGTTCAGCTGGTAAGTGTTTAAAATTTCGTGGACGAGAAATTGAAGTTCAGGAAATTTCCGAAAGTTCCTTTGCTGATTATGACATTGCAATTTTCAGTGCGGGTGGTACAGCATCGAGATATTGGGCACCGATTGCGGTTGAACATGGTTTAATAGTAATTGATAATTCAAGTGCCTGGCGCATGGATGATGCAATTCCGCTTGTGGTTCCCGAGATAAACCCTGAAGCGGTTCCAGATAATTTTTCAAGAGGAATCATTGCCAATCCGAACTGTTCCACTATTCAGCTTGTTCTTTCTTTGAAACTATTAGCTGATGAATTTGGCCTTCAGGAGGTTTTCGTTTCCACTTACCAATCTGTTTCCGGGACTGGTCATGACGCGATAACCGAGCTTGAAACTCAGATCACCGCGCACGGGAGCCGTGAAGAATTTGAGATTAAGGTTTACGAGAAACAGATATTCTTAAATGTTCTTCCTAAGATTGGAGAGTTTACTGAGACTGGCTCAACGTCTGAGGAAGATAAAATGTTATTTGAAACCAGGAAAATTTTAAACCTTCCTTCGCTTAAGGTTTACCCTACTGCAGTTAGAGTACCTGTTATCAGGGGTCATTCAGAAACGGTGACTGTCAGGTTGGAGAAGGAGTTTAATATTGAAGATGTTCTAAAGTTATTTTCGGAATCGAGTTATTTGAAATTAGTGAAGACGCCTGATTATCCCACTTCGATTGAATCTGAAAACCGGGAAGAAACCTTTATCGGTAGAGTCAGGAAGTCGAAGTCGGATAAGAATGTTTTAAGTTTTTGGGTTGTATCAGATAATCTTTGGAAAGGTGCAGCTCTAAATGCAATTCAGATTGCAGAGTTATTTAAAGGAAGTTAAAATATTGAAACTAAAACCTATTCAAACATTACTATTATTATTTGCACAGATCATATTTATTTCGATTTCTGATACCCCTGTATTTCTTCAATTATTCCTGATCCTGATTTTAGCGACATTCATATTTTCTGGAGTTAAGGGTTTTGTTAATTTAATAAAGGCGGAGTTAAGGATATTTTGGTTAGTCGCATTTATATTCTTAATGTATACCTTTTTTGAGAAATTACCAGTCGTCGGGTTTTCCCAGACCGGGTTTTTAAGTTCTATAAAGCTTTGCACAAGGATTTTTCTGATTGTTGGATTTGTCAGTTTATATTTTAATATATTTTTATTTGATGATATAATTCAAGACCTTATGAGTTTTTCAGGCAAGCTAAGGAAATTTAACTTCATGAATAGGGCTCTTTCGATTTTTGTAATGAGTATTTTTCTATTTGACCCGGTTTTTAAAAGGACAAAAGAAGAAGTTAAAGGTATAAAACGCTCAGGTGACCGAATCAGATTAGCTAAATTGGGAAGTTACCTATTCAGGATTTTCATTTCCACATTAAACCTTGCTGATTCCAAGTTTAATGAATACACGGAGAGATTATCCCAGTCAACTAAGACTGAGTACAAACTTTTACCTGTTTTTATCTGGGTTATTGTAATGATAATTTTAAACACAACCATGATTCTAAGTTCAGAATATTTTTTAAATTTAAAAGGAATATTTTAATATGAAATTTGAGAATTTTATAGCAGTCAGGTATTTTATAACGAAAAAACGTCATCGTTTCATATCACTTTTATCGTTTATTTCAGTATTTTCAGTTGCGGTCGGAGTATTTGCATTGATCGTGGTTATTTCTGTAATGAATGGTTTTCAGTATGATCTTCGCGATAAGATTCTTGGAGCCAAAGGGCACATCCAAGTTTCGAGTATATTTAATAATGGAATAAAGAATTGGGAGGAAGTAATCAAGATCATTGAGGAAGACAAGGATGTTATTGGAGCAGCTCCCTTTTTTACCGGTCAAGTTATGATTAAGACAAAGAGTGACATTAAAGGTGCCGCGATATTTGGGATTGAGCCGTCTTATGAAGTTAAGGTAACAGAATTAAAGAAATATATTATCAAGGGCGACCTTGAACAAATTAAGCAGGAGGTTGTCGGATTAACCGATGATGGAGAAGAGGTCACCGCTCCCGGGATAGTTCTTGGTTCTGAACTCGCAATGCTTTTAGGTTTAAGTGTAGGAGATGTAATTAAAATATTTTCTCCGGTCTTTACTTCAATTCTTCCTGATGGTACTCCTGTTCCGACTGTAAAGAATTTTGTAGTTTGCGGAATAATAAAGTCAGGTCTCTATGAATTTGATTTGACCTTCACCTATATTTCTCTGGCATCATACCGGATTTTATTTAATACAATGGAAGAGGTTTCAGGGATTCAGGTTAAGGTGAATAATCCATTTCACGCTCGAATCATTGCAGACCGCCTGGAAGAGAAGTTACCTGAAAGACTTCTACTCCGTGACTGGATGGAGATGAACTCAAATTTATTTACTGCGCTCAAGACAGAGAAATATGTAATGTTTATAATCTTATTTTGTATTATCATAGTTGCGGCATTCTCTATTATAAGCACTTTGATCATGCTGGTTATGGAGAAGCAGAAGGATATTGGAATACTTAAGGCGATGGGTGCATCAGAAAAGATGATTAGGAAAATATTCATTATGCAGGGAATGGTAATAAGTATCATAGGAACAATATTAGGAGTTGCGATGGGTGTGCTAACAAATGAATTAATAAGAGATAAATTACCGATTCCAGGGGGCGGTACGGTATACTATATAAAAACGATTCCGGTTAAGATGGTTTTATACCCGGATTTCACATTTATAATTTTAGGGACATTACTAATTTCGTTTATTTTTTCGTATCTCCCGGCGTTGGGAGCATCGAAATTAAGTCCAATTGAGGCGATTAGACATGAATAAAAGTATTTTAAAAATAATTAATCTACATAAATATTATGAAACCGGGAAAGTTACACAAAAGGTTTTAGCCGGGATAAATCTTGACATTGATTCCGGAGAATTTCTCGGGATCACAGGCGATTCCGGTTCAGGGAAATCTACATTTTTAAATGTAATTGCTACACTCGATAACATTACCCAGGGAAAGATAATTTTTAATTCTGCTGAGTTAAGTGCGTTGAATTCAAATCAGAAAGCAGTTATCAGGAATAAGAATTTTGGTTTCATTTTTCAATTTCATCATTTATTAAATGAATTTACTGCACTTGAGAATATAATTATCCCCGGCTTAATTCTCAGGGTTGATAAATCAGAATTAATTGAGCGTGGTAGGGAACTTTTAAATCAAGTTAAGTTATCTGATAAGGAGGATTCGCGTCCTAATCAACTTTCAGGTGGAGAGCAGCAGCGGATTGCGGTTGCACGAGCTTTAATTAATAACCCATCAATAATATTTGCCGATGAACCAAC
>DAOVMD010000411.1 GCA_030630935.1 Candidatus Mcinerneyibacteriota bacterium
ACTAGTTCCTTCGCTTCGCTCTGGATAAACTCCATGACATTACCCGGGCTGTGCAGGTTTACCCCACGTGGTAACCTGCCTACGAACCATATAAAAATGCAATAAATTGCTTCATAACATAAGACTCAATAAAATTAACAAGTGATTCAATATGGTTTTAAACTAACTAATTAATAGCTGAAAAGAGTTAAAAGTTTCCCCATTTTTTTAAAATTAGACTTTCTCACCTCTGAAAATCAATTAATTCTCTACATTACAAAAGTTATAGAATTTTAGGTGGAATTTTTGGGGAAACTCCTGTAAACAAATGCATTGTATTCTTTAAAGCAAAATCATTATTCAAACTTTTAATGTTATTATCTTCAATCATGGTCAAGGTCAAACTGACCTTGACTGAAGGTTAGTACTTTGGTAAAGTATTATAGTTACCTATAAGCAAAGGGTCTCTAAGACCCATTCTTACTTATTCATTGTTGAGCGAAGCGAAACTATTGTTTCTTCCCTGTGATTAATTTTGTTTTAATAAATAACCATGGCGCACCAAAACTTATCCAGACTCCAAATATAACCTTAATAAGAAAATAAACAGGGATAAAAAAGGGTGAGCTTGTTGCTGGACGGAGATATTTAAAACCGAAGTAAATTGGAATAGTAATAATTATCCCTAAAACAAATCTAACTATTCTCTTTAATAAGTTACCGTCAAAATCAAATTCATAGTACCTATAGAACAATACAAGTCCAATCCCAACACCCGTAACAATTCCCATAATATTTACAAATTCTTTTTCAGGGTAAACTATTGTAAGGAGGATAGGGAAGATAGGAATCAGAGCAATCTGCCTTGTTGGTGTCAGGCCATCAATCCAACTTGAAATTTTATCCATATAATTAAAGTAGAGGATTAATAATGCTCCGCCTACGATCCACCCGCCAAGGACATCACTCGGAAAATGTACCCCAAGATAAATCCTCGATAGACCAATTAAAAAGATTAATAAGAACATGAACCCTTTGAAGGGTTTATTTTTTAACCAGCTTGAAATAATTCCCCAGATTACAATGGAGTTTTGTGCATGACCGCTCGGAAGCCCAAAACCCGTCTCACTAATTAAATTTATTCCAGGTATCATAATGAACGGCCTGGGTTGTTGAATTAAATCTTTTAATAACATATTTAAACAAACTGAAACTAAAAATATAAACCCGAGCTTTGCTCCTTTCTTGAAATCAACACTCCATAAAATAAAAGGAAATAAAATAAGGTAGAAATATTCATCACCAAGAAATGTGATTATCTTGAAGAATGTTGTTAACCCAGAACTCTGGAATTGCTGAATGAACTTAATTATATCAAGACCAAGGTTGAGAATGCTATCCATTGCTTTTTATTTCCTCTTTTTTAACCGATTCAATTTTTTCTTTTAATGTCATTTGATTTTCTATAATATTCTTCTGCAATAGAAAGTTTTTTAATACACTCATATTTAAATGCAAGCTGTTGAAGTTTATGTGCTTCGATATGTTGTGAAATATTTTTCCTTTCAAAAGCTTTATAGCTATTCATAAAATATAATTCGGCTTCGCAATAAAATTCTTTTCTTATTAATAATTCGGCAAATTCATTTAATTCATCATCTATAAAAAGGGATGGCTGTCTAAAATTAAGTAATAAATTATATAAAATAAAAACAATATAAAAGAGAAATATTACAAAATAATAACCATGTTTAAATATGTTTATTCTACTGATAAAGAAAACAAGAAATAACCCGTTAAATATTGCGCTGAGTACTAAAGAGTAACGTTTAAAATTGAAAAGGGAAAAGATTATATAGATACAAAAGATTAAAAATATCAGGATTGAAAAGAATATACCAAAATTTATTAAAGTGAGGTTCTGTAAGAATAAACGGCTTTGAAATAATATGCCAACAGCAAATGGGATCACAAAGATTATGAAGAGTAAATAATAAAAAATTAAAACCAAAATACCATTAGGAAATTTATCGAGAAAGTTAACTTCAGGATTATAAAACAAAAGAGTATTTTTAACATTTTTTCTTAACGCAAATATTATAAAACCCATAGGAAACAGAATAAGTAATAATAGGTATGCAAAAAAGGTAGATTGAGCACCTTCTATATCAGGAACTTCAATAATAAATTCTATAAAAAAAGCAGATAAAACTATTCCGGCAATAAGCCACAACCATGATGTAATCAAAGATAACTTCCTTGCCCATCTCTTGGTTTTTCTATAACCTATTCCTGCTATAAAAAATAGAGCAGAAAATACGAAAATAAATCCGCTTGATAAAATTATTGGGAGAAGTTTTTTTACGGCTTGAATTTTAAAAAGAATTATTCCCGATAAAGATACCATTAATAAGAAAAATCCCAGGAGGAGATGAGCTGCTCCAACAAGTGGAACCTTCTTTTTTATATCTTTAAAGCCAAGTTGTTCAATTATTTTTGGGTCCATTTTTTATTCTCCTACTATCTGTACAATGATTTCCCTGGTTCTCGGTTTATTGTCGAAGTCGATAAATATTACCTGCTGCCATGTTCCGAGAATAATCCTACCATCAATTATGGGTGCTGAGAAGAATGGTTTCATAAGTGCTGACCTGACGTGGGCATAGCCGTTCCCGTCATGCCATCGTTCATTATGCTTATAGTTTTCATTCATAGGCGCTATTTTTTCCAGGGCATCTTTAAGGTCTTCAACTGCTCCTGACTCAAATTCAATTGATGTTATTCCCGCAGTTGAACCCGGACATGAGATATTTACAATCCCTCTTTCGACTCCAGATTCAGTGATTTTTGAATTAATCATTTTCGTTATATCAATAATATCAGTATAACCTTCTGTTTTAATTTTGAAGAACTTCGTAATCACCATTTTATTTCCCCTTTATAAAAATTTTAAATGGTCCTGAAAATATTGATTCAAATCCTATTCGTTTATAAATACGTTCCGCCGAACCTTCAGGTTCGGTGAAAAGAAAAACTATCCCGTCCTTATCCTCTTTCAATGCAGTCTCCACTAAAAACACAACAAGCGCTGTTCCACAACCCTTTCCCTGTCCTGACGGAATGGTGGAGATGTTTTCCAGCCTTATTAAATTATCCTTCTTGAAGATGCATCCTTTTGAAACCGGTCGGTTATCTAAATATAAAATATAGTAATCTACTCTTTTGCTCATGAACTCAAAT
>DAOVMD010000130.1 GCA_030630935.1 Candidatus Mcinerneyibacteriota bacterium
AGTGTTAACCAGGTTAAGATAGTTAAATAGTTTAAGTGTTTATCAAGGCATGCTTCGCATGTGTTCAAGTGTTAACCAGGTTAAGATAGTTAAATAGTTTAAGTGTTTATCAAGGCATGCTTCGCATGCGTTCAAGTGTTAACCAAGTTGAGATAGTTCAATAGTTCAAGTGTTTATCAAGGCATGCTTTGCAGTTGTTCAAATGCATCATTAATAATTAAAGATAATTAATAATTTTACCAAGGAAGATTATTCTTAACCCAAGCATTTTAATATATAATGCAAAAGCATTATTCATTTTTCATTCTTACTTATTCATTCTTCATTGTGGAGTAAAGCGAAACTACGCTTTACTTTACTATGGCAAGTTTCTTAATATATTCTTTTCCGTCAACTTTAATTATGACGATATAAACACCTGCAGCGACTGGTTCCCCTGACTTGTTTTTAAGATTCCATTGTATTGCTTTATCAATTGTGGTTGGTTCCCCTGAAACATCCTGAAATGCTTCAACATCATTTTCTGAGTCAACAATAAGTTCCCCTGCAATTGAATATATTTTTATATTTACTTCTTTTGAAGAAGGTTTAATATTATCAAAAATTGCGGCATTATATCCAACTGTCGCGAGCAGTTCATAATTTGACGGATAAATCCTACATGGATTTGGAAAGATTCTGGGTTCCGTAGTTTCTGCAGCAACGTTTTTGTCCTGAATACCTTTACTAAATATTCCATAAGTTCCAAGTTGACTGATTGAAGCTTTAATTACTCCACCGTCGTGGTGGTCATTACTGATATCAATAATTGACGGAACTTCCTTCCATTCAAATCCTTCCAGCCTGCAGAGGATTAATTCGTCTTTGGTTCTATTTTTCAATTCCTGTTTGGAAAAACGGATTTCAATAATTGCAGCCCCTTCAAGTTGTTCAGGTTTATTATCAGCCAGGAATTCTCTCCACTCACCAATGGGCATTTTATCCTTTTCAAACCTGAGGAATGGCGCTGTATGTAATGACTTTATTGAGAAAAAACTAAATCGACCTGCATCTTTGGATGTGATAGCTAATTTTGTAAATGCTCGATCTTGAATTATAAACATTGCATTTTTCGAAGGGTTACGCCCAAAACCACCGATTGTTGCATCTTCAATTACCCGTAATTTATAAACTCCACCAGTTTCTTCAATAAAGGAGAATAGATCTCCACCGGCAGACGACCATTTCATAAACCCTTCATTTATTCCGGGGTCGTGGTAAGAAGACATTGTAGATGCTGAAGAATACGCATCAAAGTTACAATCAGCAACTTCAGCAACAGGATCTGTGCAAAAAGTAAAGTTATTAAATGCATTTGCAGAATCGCGATTATATGATATCTGTGTTCCATCAATTGAATAGGAAGGAGAATATTCCGGATTTGCAGAGTCTGAAATCTTGATCAATCTCGGGTCAGACCAATCACCGCCTATTCCATCACCATCGGGATCTCCGACTGGGTGAGTATTTCCGGCAATAATATCCTGGATATCGATTACTTTATATATATCAGTATCGGCAGGTTTATTCGTTCTTACTCCAGGGCGTCTTACAAAAGTAATCTCAGTATTAGCATTATTCCAATGCGGCTGATATAACTTATCAATATTTGTCTGACTTATATATGGATCTGAAAGATTGGAAATTCGAAGTAAGCCCGAATTATCTTTCGTATCATTATTCGGTTCAAAGACCCAGATATCCCCTGAAATCGAAACGGTAATCCTTTCAACATTTCCATACTGGTTTGTTGAGCTTGCCCAATCAGGGTCAACCCATTTATAATAATGTACCCCGCCAGGACCCATCGGCATAAGTAATTTTGCATTACCCTGCTCTGAACCATCTGAAGCAATAGAAAAAATCTTCAGCGGGTCACCGCCTGCAAATACAACCTTTGAATCATCAGGTGACCATGTAATCTGTGAAACATGCGAAACCCCCTCGGTGCCATCTGTTAATTTAGTCGGCAGGGTTCCATCTGAATTAACCACGTAAATATCTGAATTCCCGGCAGGATTGAATTGAATATATGCAACCTTCCGCGGATTACCTGTCCAGGACCATTCAGGATTAAATAAACCTTGACCGCCTGTAACCTCTGCAATCGGCGGGGGAACATATTTATCAATAACCTCCATCGTAAATGAATCGGTCCATGTCCCTTCATCAGCTGAAATATTTAAATCAAATGTAACCATCTCACCTGCAGGGCAATCCTGTGAAATATCGAACTGGTAACTGCTTAAAGAAGTACCGGTACCGTTTGAACCGTTAATATCAGGATAATTTGCTGAGTTGGTTGTGATATTAATATAGGGATTTGCAGTGCTTAAAGTTGCACTGACATTGGTAGCTGAATCAATATTTGTATTCTTCAGTGTAATCTGCATATCGATGAATTCACCACCATCGGGTTCACCATCATTATTCCCGCCTACTGAATCGTCAATTGAGTGTGAATCATAAACGAGAGTAACCTCTTTCGGTGCCGGATCAACAACTGTAACTGTAAAAGTCTCGGTATTGGCCCCCTGGTCAGTGGCAATGTTCAATTTAAAGTTAATAATATGACTCGCCGGACATTCCTTGGCAACTGTAAAATTATAACCGCTATTGGAAGTTGTGGTTTTAAATTTATTTACATCTGGATAAGTTGATGAATTTGAATTTATTGTAACATAAGTATCTGAAGTAGAAAGGACACCGGAAATTCCTGTTAATGTAGAACCCTGATTGTTCTTTAACGAGATATACATATCAACTGTCTCGTTCCCATCAACTTCTCCGTCATTATTCCCGCCTACTGAATCATCAATTGAATGAGAAACATAATTCAATGCAACCTCTGGAGTTCCGGGCTCCATCGAATCACCACGGATAAACTCATCCCAGTGTAAATTTGAACTGGTTAAACTGGAATAAGGATTGGATTGATACCTTGCCGGTGTAGGAATGTAAATAGAAATACCATTTGACCCGGAATAACTTGCTCCGTAATAGTAGCTTGAATAAATTAATGAATTTAAAACTGTTAATACTTCTCCTGCTGCAGTTTGTGTATTTGACGGAAGAGATGAGCCTTGAACCCTTTCACAGAAATCTACTAAATCCCGAAAATCATACTCAGGGTAAAGGCCATAATAAAGATTATACCTCTGTGTAGCATTAATTATACTCTCAATCGCAGCTCCGTGACCAAGGTACCTCGCCTTCATTAGTTCCTTTGCAAATTCGTCAATCTTTAAATTTAGGGCTTGAATCTGCTGAAGGTCTATACAAGATGAGGTCGGTTGATTCTGGGCAACAAAAGTACTGGCAATTTTATCTCCAAGCTGGGCGGGAGTATACCCGCCATTCGCTTTCTTTAAGGGATCTAACCAGGCACTATATACCCAACCGTCTGCTCCCTCCAGCTCTTCCGAACCAATCATCCAGGCAGCATATGGCTCGGCCTCAACTGCAACTTCCCACATCTGCATTAAACAGGCATCAAAACCTATTAAATCAATCTTTCTCCCAAGATGTGTGTAAATATCACTCAAGGCTGAAGCAAGTTCACCATTCGCAACTCCCACTGATGAATGAGATGTATCATCATTTAAGCAATCTTTAAATACTCCTATGCTCTTTGAAAAATCACGAGTCCAGCCATCTCCATGGTTCCAAATGACTACAAGATACTTTTCAGCAGGATAATTATCAATTCCCCAGTTTACAAAGTCACTGAGAACTGTCGGACTGCCCATGTTAACTTCACCTAAGTCCATAACTTCATTCCCCTGAATAGGTGTTAAACCAGGGGTAATATGAAAACGCATACAATCAGTCCAATTACCATACAATGTGGAGTAACCGCCAATTCGGTCAAACTGAACTACAATATCTATGTTCGCATCGGAACCTTCCGATGACATCTCCAGGAAATCCTGTATGCCGTAAGCCTCAAGATTATTATCTCCATTCATGAAAACTAAGACTGTCCATTTCTTTAAACCAAACGTGAACGTCGGAATTAAGAAAAATAATAGAAACAAGATTGCAATATATTTTCGCTTCATTTAATAAACCTCTTTTAATTTGTAAAAATTATAATTAAAGAACTAATTCTAAATAAATAGTGCAAGAATTATTCCGAATTTCAGGAATTCATATTGAAAAGATTAGTAAATAACAATAAATAGCCAAAACAATGGGATAATTCGGTAATTTTTATTTTTTTATTGTTTTCTAATTATTTATTTATCAAATAATCATATATATAAATTGGAATATTTGATTGATTTTCTAAAAAACTGAAAGGATTTGAGGTTAACTTCGTTAACCTCAAAATAGTTTAAGTGTTAAAATTTTGGAGTGCATTGATGAGTTTACGAATCAATGCCCCTGCAAGCAGGAGTCCTACAAAAGGTGCTTGCACCCCATCGATTAGCAACGATGGATTCCAATATAAAAGTTCAAGTGTTATTGGGGAGACGTGCCATGGCACGTCTCTACTACCTAAAAAACGACTGTTCTCTGTTCTCAGCTTTCTGCTCTCTGCTAAAGCAACAGAGTTGCTTTAGCATGCAATTTGACAACTTAACAATTTAGTGTTATAATTCCTTTATGAAATTAGATAAATCAAAAATACAAAAGATCGTAATAATTTCCATTCTTTCACTCATCGCAATCTGGTGGATCTACACACGTTACATTATCTCTGATGAAGCGAAGATAAAAAAGACAATCCGGAAAGTACAATCAGCATCTAGGGAGATGGATACAAACACTATAATGAAATATATCTCAAGAGATTATCTAGATCAAGAAGGCAATACCCGCAGTGAGATATTCAAAGCTTTATTTCGATATGAAAGAATATATAGTCGAGTAGAAATAAAAATCTTCACTATAGATATAAATATTTTCAATGAGCTGGGAAAGAAAATTGCCATAGTTGATATTGTTGCCTCGGTAAATGCTTATGGTAAGAATGAAGAACCCGCAATTTTATTCAAGAAACAAAGTGAAAGGTATTTATTTAAGATAAAATTTCGTAAAGACGGTAACACCTGGAAAATCCTTGAATATCTAGACCATCACCCAGTTGAATAGTTATTGAAGGTTGTCCAACAACGCCATTTTGTCATTGCGAGGGAAAGCTCAAAGAGTTTGACTGCGGCAATCTGAATCGTTTACGATTCTTATGAAAATATATTCATTCGAAAACAAAAGAATTGTATCTCAAACAAAGTAGGTGGTGCATCGAACGAAGTGAGATCTAGCTTGCGTCCAGGGCCTTCGCCCTGATCAGAAGAACTTAACCCTCCCATATCGAACATATCAAATCTTAACGAGATACTTTGTTCATACGATAAAGACGAACGCCGGTCGCCCCTATAATGTTTAACAAACAATTCCTTTTTTGCTTATACTAACATATGCGCAATGACAAATTCAAAGTTTTCGAACAGTCTCAAGTTTGTAATATTTTAGTTTATAATTTGTTTAAAATTTAAAGTTTCAAAATCAGTATTTTAACAACAAACATTGATATTTTAACATCTGGTTGTATAAATAAGATAATATCACCTTATTCAATATTGAATTTAATATCCTAAATTTAATGAAAATGAATATGATTTAAAATCTTCATTATCATAAACATTTGGAGAGTTGTAATAATCCTCAGCATAATTTAAATAAAATCCAAGTTTAAAATCTAAGGTAATATCCTTATATTTATAATTTTTAATTTTTAATTCATAACCTCGCAATTTATACCACCACAGGTCTTCAGTATCCCAAATTTTATTTAAAGAATGAAAATCAATATAATTATTATAGAAATTTAGATATAGATCACATATCTCTAATTTAAAATATAATCCACTATCTAAACAAGTGTGCTGAGTAGAGATTTTTCCATAACCATAAAATTGAGTAATTTCAAAAAAATTAAATCCCACACCACCTTCAACGTATGTTATGTGTGTTCTTCTATGTCTATCAATCCTGTGAATATCTTCATCCGTATACCTAATTCCCAATTGGGACCATCCTCTTAAAGATGACATTTTAGTCCCAAAATTCCAGCCGTACTCATTTAATTTTATCAGACCATAACCTGAATGCTTTTCAGATACCTTATATTCTGAATAACGATAACTGCCAAATCTCCTAATAAAGCCAAAGTACATTTCATTTGTATAATTATTCATACATCCTTTTACTAAAAAAGCAAAATTGAAATAATTTATATTATTTGAATCCATTGTTTGAATAAAGTAACTACCCTTTTTCAATTTGTTATATCTTTCTCCATTATAAAAACCTTTCCCCATTGTTAGGAAATAATTCATTTCATTATATTTATCTTTTCCTGTAAAATAACAAATGCCTCCTATATTGAGTAGTCTTTGATTAAAGTTAAAGTCTGCATACTTTCTATCAATACTAAACCCTGTATCCCAATTAATTCGAATAACATCGTTATTATTAAAATAGTAAGATATAAAAGGACCAAAATATAAATCATATTTACCTTTTATTTTCCATTTCAAATGTTTTCTTTTTAGAAAATTAAACCTTTGTATATTTATTAAATATTTTCTTGAATCATATATTAATCTCTCTTTTTGCAGCTCTCCGTTACAGTAATATTCTATATATTCTTCATGCCAATCATTTTTAAAGCTTGATTTTCTTATATTCGAATAATATTGGACTGTCCAATCCTTTTGTAATTTAATATTTAACCTTAGTTTAAAATAATTTGCAGAGCATCTGGTGAAACCATCTATTTTATATGGAGCATATGTATATAATCTATTGAAATCAAATGAATCCTTAAAACTTTTTGGTACAAACAGAAATACATTATCATAATCCGCATACATATAATATTCAAAACTTTGAAAGTATAATGAAGTAAGATCCATGCTTAGAACCATAGATTTATTTATATCTGTAATATTTGAGGTTGGAATGATTTTATATTTAACTTTTTTTGATGCCCTGAAAATATTATTATCTTTATTCACACTAAAAAAGTGTATAATTTTATTGCCTTTAATTCTAAAATGACAATTACTTCTTTCAGGTTCTAACATATATATATTCGTTGCAGAATAAACTGAGATAATTGTTGGAAAGAATAATATCCCTGAAACTATCTTATTTGGAGTAATCGTTCTTTTTAAAACAATAGAATCTAATTTCTTATTTTTATAAAACACTTCAAGTAAATTATCATGATTAGGTTTTAAAAGAATGAAATTAGAAACATCGTATCTCCCTACCTTTTTCCCGGATGAATCCTTTATTTGGACGGTTAATTTATATTCCTCAGGTTCTGAATAAACATAGATCTTCTTAACAGCTGTAAAAGCAGGTAGTGTAATAAATACAAAAAATATTACAAAAACAATCTTAAACTTCATATTATACTATAAATTTTTGGGTTCTTTTTCAATTTAAATATTAAATTAATCCGCCAATTTTAAAAAAAGCTCTATATGATGTATCCCTTCATTCCTTTTATATTTAAAATAAATAAAAAGGAATGAGATACATAATATGTCTAAAGTTAATATTACATCATTTTATAAAAATTGTCAAGTAAAAACTTGTTGTGTGATGTTACAAAATCAAAATGTTAATATTCGGTTAACTCTGTTAACCTCACTGAGTACATACAGCTTCGCTGTAGATAGCAGAAAGCTGAGATCAGCAATAGTGTTTACAAAGATAAAAACAAAAATTAAATTTAACTCGCGCTATGCGCGTAGCGAGTTTTATTTCATTTGGGTGTTTAAGTTTTTATGTTCAGGGCGAAGGCCCTTCGC
>DAOVMD010000327.1 GCA_030630935.1 Candidatus Mcinerneyibacteriota bacterium
ACTGACCGAAGTAATCTCGCTTTAAAGAAAAACTTTAGATTGCCACAGCACTAATGAATTAGTGCTTCGCAATGACAAATAACGGGTTACCGGACAGCCTCCTTGCTCTGCGCATGATGCAAAAAACATTAAAACAATAGAAAGGCATCAGGAAACCTCGCATCGATTAACATCGATGCATTCCATATAAAAAATGGAAAAACTCCCTAAAAATTTATATTGACATATTTTAATTAAAATGTTATAATCCTTATTAGTGTTATTATTTCTTCCTTCATACAAGGAAGAACTTCTGGATTGTATTTCCAGGAGGTTTTAAAAAGGAGTGTTGTATGAAAGAAAAGGGAACTGTAAAGTGGTTCAATGAGAAGAAAGGTTGGGGTTTTATAACTTGTGAATCCGGTGAGGAAGTTTTTGCTCATTACTCTGAGATAAGCGGAGAAGGTTTTAAAACATTACAAAAAGGTGATACTGTATCCTTTGATAAAGTTCAAACTGAAAAAGGTTTTTACGCAAAAGAAATTACAAGCGAAAGTAATCCAGAAGAATAAAATTATTTAATTTTACTAATTCGAACATTTTTATAATAAAATTTTAATATTGATTGGTATTTATATCCTTTTTCTGCCATACCTTTTGCACCCCATTGACATAATCCGATTCCATGTCCAAACCCGGAACCTGTAAATTTTATATTATTTCGGTATAGTTTAGCTGAGAATCTAGTACTTTTAAGATATCTTGCACCAACGATAATTCTGAAATTATTACTATTAAGGGTAATAGTTTTTTTAGAGCCTTTAATTTCTATTTTTTTAATTCGTCCACCATTTGTTTTTCCTAACATTTTAATTCGTTTAATATACCCGATATCATAACCTTTATTCAATAAGCGTCTACTAAGTTCTTTTAATGAAATTGTATAGGTCCATTGGGAATGTGGTGATTTTGAACAATATTTACAAGTCGTTCGACGGAGATAAGAAAATTTCTTTCCCCAAACGTATTCCGCATCATCAGTTGATCCACCGCAAGTTGAATGGAAAAATGCAGCGATTGGTCTTTTTTTATATGTAAGTATGTAATTTTTTGTCTCGTTAACTGCCTTAGTTGTTGAAGTTCTTTCTGATGAAACCCCACCATAAACTTGACTCATGTCAGTCGAGCATACGTCATATTTACTTTTAGAAGAATTATTAAGAACTTTCTCATAAGCATATGTTCTTGCAGCGATTGCCTGCGCTTTTAACGCTTCTATATGCCATGAATGAGGAATCTCTTCTGCGAGAACCCCCTTAAGATAGCTTTCTATATCAAGAATATTAATTACCCAGAATCGGTCATTCTCAGATTCTGGAATGATCATTAAGACACCTCGATAATACTTCCCATTAAAATGAATATTTCCACCAGATTTAGGTTTGAAAATTAATCCACTTTCACGATATGTTTTCCCATTAACATAAACTTCAATTTTCCTTCTTGAATATGAAACTTTTGCCTTTCGGAATGCAATTACTTTAACCCCTTTCTTCCAGGTACTATCATAAATTATCATTCCCTTATTTGAAGTTATATATCTTGAACTACTAGTCTTTTTTAAAAGGACTCTGATATTGGTCCCGGAAATAGGAACTGTTAAAATTAAAAAAAGATTGATGATAATTAAAAAGTATTTAATTGCTTTCATTGTAGGGTAATTTTATCATAATTTATTATCTATGTCAAGAATAAACAATCAATAAAAATGTTCAATAGTTCAAATGTTAAATTTGTTTAAATGTTAAATAAGTTTTAATAGTTCAATGGTTGAAATGTTAATAAAACCGTTAAAGTGTTTAACCAGTTACGATAGTTCAATGGTTCAAGAGTTAATAAAACCGTTAAAGTGTTTAACCAGTTACGATAGTTCAATGGTTGAAGTGTTAACAAAAGCGTTCAAATGTTTAACCAGTTACGATAGTTTAATGGTTCAAATGTTAACAAAACCGTTAAAGTGTTTAACCAGTTACAATAGTTCAATGGTTGAAGTGTTAACAAAAACATTAAAGCGTTTAACTGGTTACGATAGTTCAATAGTTAAAATGTTATTGTATTGATGTCCTAAGCTCAAGCATTATAATTAATAAAGCAAAATCATTGTTCATTTTTCATTCTTACTTTTTCATTGTAGAGCGAAGCGAAACTGCTCTCTGTTCTCTATCGGTTAACGAAGTTAACCGATCACATATACCCCAGGTCTTTCAATCGTTCTATTAATGACTCGTCATATTTTTGACCAATCTTAACTTCTGATTTGATTTCGTTCTTGTTAATTACCTTAGGAGTTTTATTGAAAGATTCGGTAAAAATATCATTAAGGATATTTCCATCGAGATTATTATGAATTGGTAAATCAGCAGCAAATCGAATAGTCGGGAAGATATCCTGCACTTCAGGGATTACTTTAAGTTTTCCAGGTTTAATATCTTTACCATGAGCTATAAAGATTCCTTCCCTACGATGTTCTACTGAATTTTTATCAGTAATAGGGTTTCCCTTACCATAAATTCTTTTATCGCTTCTAATCTTTGAATTTAATATACCCAGTAGCTCGGGCATTCTAAAAGAGTATTTCCCTTTAAATATATCTTCTCGTAATTTAAATTCATCAAAGATTTTTAACCCTTTATAATCAGCAATTTTAAGTTTTTCAATTAACTGAGTTATTAATTTATTTTTCTCAGCATCTCCAAGTTTCAGGTAAGGATTCAATCTGAATGATGAGCAATTAACAAAGAACTCCGGAGAGTAAAAAAGAGTTTTTTCCCAATCAACATTTTTATTCCAATCAAAGGTTGGCTGTCTAATTCCAAGGATATTTTTCTGCCCAAATATAGCACGTTTTATTTTAGTGGGGAAATATAAGAGAGCATCTCTTAAGAAAGTTAATGGTGGTCGTTTTAATGTTAAGAACTGATTTTTTATAAGCCAAATATTGACATTAAACATGAAGTCATATCTTTTAAAACCATGATCAGAGAAGATAAATAATTTATCGTCCCTTTTTAATATTTGCATTAAATCCCCGAGGAAGCTATCCATTTTTTTGTAAGCTTTTTTTACAATTGCAAATTCTGAAATATCCTTATTTGCTTTTACCTGTTTCAGAATACTATCCTCAGAGAAATGATGCATTATCCAATCGATTATTAAGAAACCTTGAAAGAATAAATCCCAATCTACATTCCGAATTAGATCCAATGCAATTTCGATTCTTTTATTTAAAATTTCAAATAAGTCATCATCAGAAGCCGCTGTGTCGAAAGTCGGGTGATAACCCTCCTTTTTTAATCTTTCAGTTAAGGTATCAGGATAAGTAAATACTGATGTTTCACTTGCAAGCCTTCCTGATATCATTAGTCCATTTACAGCTTCAGGCGGGTAAGTAATTGGGACATTAACAATACAAGAGAGATAACCTTCCTGATCAAAAGCAGTCCATAACCTTTCGCCATCAATTGTATTCAGATAACAATCAAAGAACTCCACCTTATCCTCAAGTTGATTTTGAAAATATAAAATCCCATGATTAGAAATACTCTTTCCTGTGAAAATGGAAGACCATGAAGGTGCAGAATTTGCAATGATTGGGGAGAGAAGAGAATTATATGAACTATTCTCAAGTAATTTTTTAAAGTTTGGAAGAGAACCTGTCTTAATTAAATTATTAATTATCTCAAAATCAGCACCATCAATTCAAAGCAGAAAAAATCTATTTTTAATCTTTTTTAATTTCTTTGTAATTAAATCTTCAACTCTCATCCAACGGCTCCCTAATAAAGATACTTTTAGGATAAAATTTCTGTGGTTTTTGTTTCTTTGAGATTGAAAGTCTATGGCGTTTTTTCTTGTAGAAAAAGGGTAGTGGGATAGAAGTAATAACATTAAATAGAATATTTAAAAATCTTTTCCACGGCATATTTCCCATATTAATATTAACATATTTAATTTTCTCAATTTTAAAACCATTTCTACTAAGAAGTTCTTTAATTTCTTTAAGGATGAATTCACGATTATGCCGGAAGTAAATATTTCCCGGGTAATATTTAAACCAAATGTTTTCATTAAAAAATAATTTAAAGAATTGCGATAACCTTGTTTCATTAGCGACAATTAGAATTACCAGCTAACGACAACCATTATTACCACCATCAATCACCATAATTATAACATAAATA
>DAOVMD010000087.1 GCA_030630935.1 Candidatus Mcinerneyibacteriota bacterium
ACCGAAGCATTGTTTCCCAAACAATGTAGGGGCGAAGGGTCTTCGCCCTGACCACAAGAAATAAAACACCCATTCGATAAATAGAAAACAAAAAGAAGAAAAGAAAAAAAACAAAAACAAAATAAAATTAACCGCTGAACACACTGAACACGCCGCAAAAGAAAAAACAATGAAAATAAAAAAATAACAGTGACTTTAAAGAGACTTATAATTATTATTTAATTTTGATATACATATTGTAGAGATGTGTCATGGCACGTCTCCTTTTTGTAATAATGATGCTTAATATAACAATTGAATGCAAAAATAATTGATAGGGTGTGGATTCCAATCTCTGTTAAAGAATTTATTAATCTATCAGTGATAAATGTTGCAAAAGCATCCTGATTTTTCACATCTGAAAAAGATCTACCTTATTATTGCAAATTTACCAATTTTCTTTTCACCTTTTTTATTTGTAATTCGGTAGAAATATACACCTGATGAAATATCCTTTCCATCATTATTATTTAAATAATAGAAATATTCTTTGTTCTCTGGTTCTTTTTTAAAAATGAGTTCTCCGGAAACATTGAATATCATTATCAGAGTATTTTCTGTCAAATTTGCAAATGTAATTGTATCAACTCCATAATCGGACTTCCATGGATTTGGATATACAATAATATTGTCAAGGTTTGCTGCAAAGTTTTTTATACTGGTAAAATTCTGTATCTTATTACCATCTAAATTTATAAAAAATGAGTATTCAGGTGTGAAAATCCAATTTTCCCTTGTTGGTGTAATAATATAAGTTGCACCTGCATTAAGATTATAAAACGCATACTTACCAGAATTATCTGTAATGGTGTTTGCTGTGGAATCTCCGGTAAGATTTACTGTAACATTCGATAAAAGATTTGCTCCATCGATAATTGTACCACAAATAGACCATTTGTTAAATGCTCCTATGAAATCGGCATTATTAACATCTCCACTTAGATCTGGATATACTTTATTTGCAGGTGAAAAGCTAAAATTTATTTTTGTTGATGTAATTACATAAGTAGAACCTGCATCCAAATTATTGAAGGTGTAGTTTCCAGAGTCATTTGTTGTTATTGATGCAATTGCTGAATCATTTTTGGTTAATGAAATAGTAACACCTTGAAAAGGATTTCCTCCACTTGTCACATTTCCATTAATAGACCATTTGTTCAGAGTTGCAGTAAAATCAGCATTATTAATATCACCATTTAAATTTACGTAAGTTCTATTTACAGGTGAAAATGTATAGTGTGTCTTTGTTGGTGTAAGAATATAAGTTGACCCGGCGACAAGGTTAAAGTCATAATACCCAGAGTTATCTGTTGTGGTTGATGTGTAAGGTAAACCATCTCTGGTTATTGAAAAAGAAACTTCGGGTAGTGGATTTCCTCCATCCATAATTGTTCCACTAATTGCGAATGACTCAGAAATTTGTTCCGAACAATAATCAGAATGTTTAAAGGCAGAATCAATCGAACATACTTTCCAATAGATTTTTTGTGTTAATGGAATATTTGTTTGGTAATAGGAAGTATCTGTTACTATTGTGACCTTACCTAAGTTTGCCTGACCTCGTGGATAATCTATGCTTGTACTTGTATAATTATAATAATTAGGACCAGTGCCAATTGCTATCTGATAACGCAGAACATCCTGAGCCGTATGGTCATCTGTGGATTGGTTCCAGTTCAACTGCCAGCATCCATCAACATAAGTTGCATCCATCAGTGTGGGGCTTGCAGGTGGATTGTTTACTGTTGTTTCATCATTGTCAAATATTATAAATCTTTTATTGATTCCATCATCCCCTGTTACAACTAAATCTAAATCGCCATCATTATCTATATCACCAAATGCTATAGAACTATTTCTTACTCCTGTATTTAATCCCATTGGCTCTTGCACTTTTGTAAATGTTCCATTATCATTCCGAAATATTATAAATTTCCACGAAGCACTTAGCCCTGTCAATGTTATATCTAAGTCGCCATCATTATCTATATCACCAAACGCTATGGAGGAATAAGTAACTCCCTGGTTTTCTCCCATCGGCTCCTGAAAATTTGTAAATGTTCCATTATCATTCCGGAATATTATAAACCTCTCATGGCTTCCATCATCCCCTGTTACAACTAAATCTAAATCACCATCATTATCATAATCACCAAATGCTGTGGAGGAATAAATCAGTCCTTGATTTACTCCCATTGGCTCCTGAATTTTTGTAAATGTTCCATTATCATTCTGATATATTATAAATTTTAAATACCATAAATCATGATATCCTGCCATAACCAAATCTAGATCACCATCATTATCTATATCTCCAAACGCTAAGGAGCCTTCATAAACTCCTAGATCTGTTCCCATTGGCTCCTGTATATTTGTAAATGTGCCATTATCATTCCGAAATATAAAAAACCTTTTATCATAGGCACTATTAAAACCTATCAGTGCGATATCTAAATCACCATCATTATCTATATCTCCAAACACCATGGAGGAATAAGAAAAACCACATTTGTCTCCTACTGGTTCAAGTACTTTTGTAAATGTGCTATTATCATTATTAAATATTATAAACCTGAAATCTACACCATCATCTCCTATTACTACGATATCTAAATCACCATCATTGTCATAATCAACAAATGCGACAGAGGAATAATATACGCCCTGATTAACTCCCATTGGTTCTTGGTCATAATTGAATGTTCCATTATCATTCCGATATATTATAAACCTTTTATTGGTTCCATCATCCCCTGTCACAACTAAATCTAAATCACCATCATTATCATAGTCTCCAAACGATATGGATGAATGATTAACTCCCTGATTAACTCCCATTGGCTCCTGCACATTTGTAAATGTCCCGGAATATACAAAAGATGCTGCAAACATAATAAAAAAAATGGAATTTATTAACTTTAACATTTTTACCTCTCTTCTTTGACTATCTCGTTTATTTCCGAAGTTAACTTTAATAACTTTTACATTACATGATAATTATAGCAAAGAAAAGGGGAAAAGTCAAATTTATTTTTAAAAAATATAGCTCGTTTTTTATTCTTTGTTTTTAAATTCTTTATTTCCTTATATATTTTTTTTTCTCTGCGTCCGGAGTTTACCCAGTTTTTTCGGGGCGGTGAATTAAGGATTCAATTGTTTTAATGTTATTATTTTCAATCATGGTCAAGGTCAAACTGGGGTGCAAGCACTCTTTCTGATTTCTGACTGAAGGTTAGTACTTTGGTAAGTATTATAATTAGGCTGAACAATGGGGTTTCACCCCCATCAATTGCTATAAAGAATAGTATAATATTAAGCAATACAAATAAGAAATATTTATATAAAAATATCTGTGTAATTAATCTATTTTTACAGTTAAACTTGTTGACAAATGTTTTGTTTTATGATAAATTATAAATCAAAATTAAGAAGAGGAAGAATGGACCCGAGGGCTGGCCTCTTACTTATTTGTTGGAAAGATTTTCATATAAAGAATAAACCTACAGTAATAGAAAGGGAAAAGCATAAGTTACGCTTTGTATTCAAAATTTATTAAATTGATCCCGATGTCCTATACAAGAAAATGTAGATATCGTTTCTGTTTATAATAAATTATTAGAATCAGAAATAGTTAGATATGTCTATTTTTCGATGCCTGTATTTGGTTCTTTTGGCAATGGATTGTAGATGATGATATTTTGATTATTCCAATATAACGTTAATTAACATATCTCTAATTATAAAATAAGTTTATAATAATTATAAAAACTTGACTTTTATATAAAAATATGTTATATTATATAAAAAGGAAATAATTATGGAAGAAAGGTTTGAGATTTTACTGGGAGAGAAGATAAAAAATGAGAGGTTAAGGTTAAAACTTTCGTTAGAAGAGCTTTCAAAGAGAATAGGGTTTAATAATTATCAAACCCTTTTACAGATTGAAAAGGGTAAGAGAAAGAAGATTTCGATGTTGGAATTAGTAAAGATTGCTAAGGCCTTATTTTTATCTGTTGATAATTTAATAAATCTCAATAAAGAAGAGAATCATGTTCTCTGGCGAGAATGTACCGATTTTCAGAAAGCGGTGGAATTTGAGAATCAACTTAAGAAATTCTGTTCATATTATAAGGAGCTTGACTATATATTAGATACAAACGTGGAGCCTTATTTACCTTTATCTGAAGGGCTGATCAATAAATTGAATTATAGAAATGACTATTTTGATTTTTCTAAAAATTTAGCAGATTTCATACATAAAGAATATAATCTTGGAGATTATCCTGCATTTACTTTAGTAGAAGTATTAAAGGAGCGAAATATCCTGGTATTTTTCTTTGAACTCGGGAACGTAGGTTCAGCAGCATCATATTTAGGGGATTTTGGCGGAGCAATTATTTTAAATAAACAAAATAAACCATGGAGAAGAAGTTTTGATATTGGTCATGAATTATTTCATCTCCTAACCTGGAATCATTTTTCAATTGCCCCTGATACTAAGCAAATTCCGGAAAGAATTGAAACCTATGCAAATATATTCGCATCCAATTTATTATTACCAGAAAATTCCATCTTAAATCGGCTTAAAAAATTTGGAAAGATAATTAATAGTATTCAAATACTTCACTTATCTTTGAATTATAAAGTTTCGTTGGAAGCTATGTGCTGGAGATTAAAAAATCTTGGTGTAATTGATGATTTATTATTCAATCAAACCAAAGACGATCCAAATTTGAAGAAGATGTATCAACATTTATTTAATGATAAGTATAAAGAGTTTTCAAAAATGGTTCCTGACCAGTATTTTCTTAAGTGTATAAATGCTTATACCGAAGGACGAATAAGCAAAGCTAAGATGGGTAAATATCTTATGTTAAATTTAATTGAAGTTAATAAATTATTTAAAGAATTGAATATTAACTAGAAAATGGAATTGGGGAAAGTATATATTCTTGATGCGAATGTTATGATTTATCTTGCAGAGATAGGGAAAATAAATGCGTTGTTCAAATCTCACATCATACATCTTTCTCCTGTAGTTTATGAGGAAATCAAATTTATTGAAGAGAACGAATCTGAGTTTAGGATTTCAATTAATTTACAAGAATTCATAGATTCTGAGAGATTAAAAATATTAGATTCACCAAATTATGATATGGTACTTAATACAAAAAGGGAAATATTAAAATCAAGACGTAATCTAGATGATGGAGAACTTGAAGCAATTAGTTTTTTATTAGAAAATAGAAATTTTATTTTTTGTACAGGTGACAAAGCTGCCATAATTATTCTTGCATTTCTGGGTTTAGCAGAGCAAGGAATATCTTTAGAAAGATTGATGGGCAAATTTAAAAATATGCAAAATGAATATACAGAAAAATATTTTCGGAAATATATTATAGAAGGAAGAACATTAAAGATTCAATTTAATCTTGATTTCAAGCAATAAGGGACAGGCGTTTACTTGTTTACTTACATCTCATCCGGGAGTAAATATGGTGCCGTCCTCTTACATATTTGTTGAAAAGATTTTCATATAAAGAGTAAATCCATAGTAATAGAAAGGGAAAAGCAATTTACGCTTTGTGCTTAAAAGTTGTTAAATTGATCTTGGATATAAATAATCCCATACTCATAGAATTTTGTTCTCTTCGCAGATATTAGAGAGCAGAGAGTAGAGAACAGAATAATAAACGGCTATTTTTCAATCTTCATAATCTTTTCCTCTCAAACGACGGTTCCCTGTTCTCTATTATCTACTCTCTATAAGGTTAATAGAGTTAACCGTAGTGGGACTTAAGTCCCGGAGTATTTTCGCAATTCTTATCCCCGGGTTGAAACCCGGGGCTCTTCGCATTAGAGCTGAAGCTCTTTTTATATATTGAAGGGACGGTCCTCACATTTTGTCCCATTTTATATTGTAAATAATGGTATATAGGGAGGGAGGTTTTTTGTTTTATTGTTTCTATACATTTCATGCGGGAGGGTTAAGTTTATTCGGTCAGGGACACGGCATGCCGTGCCCCTACTGCGATATGCAATGACCCAGAACCACGCACTTCGTTAGGGTTCTGGGCGCAGCAAATGACGTTTATATAAAAGGGAGCCTTCCCCTGCAAGCAGGATTTAGAAATGGGTGCTTTGCACCCCCCAGATTGCTGCACTCTGCTCGTGACTGAACATAGTGAAGGAATCCCGTACCTGAGGGTCGGGACAATGACAAACACAGGTTCTCATAAAGGGAGCTTTGCTCCCAGATTGCCACAGTCGCTATGCTCCTTCGCAATGACATTCATCCATTTTATTGTTATCAATATTTAAATTTTTTCCTTGACTTTATACTGAATATTTTGTATTATATACAAAAAGGTGGATTTTATGAGTTCAGAAAAGTTTTTTAAGCAGTTATTTTTCGTAATTACTTTAGTTTTAGTCTTATTTTTCTTTTACCAGCTCAGGGATTTATTAATACCGTGGGTTTTATTCATTGTAATAATTTGGATGCTGAACCTGATCCCGATCAGGACAGACCGGATGCGTGAGAAGAAGTTTCAGTTTATCATGGGTTTAACGATTATTCTGGTAGTATATATATTCATTCAATTTTCTGATATATTCGTTGCATTTTTAATTGCTTTAGTCTTAGCTTATATAATTGATCCGTTAGTAGATTTATTTGAGAAATGGAAGATGTCGAGGACATTTGCAATTCTGACGTTAATTTTCATTTTCGCAGGCGCATTATTTTTAATTTTAATATTAATCATTCCGAAGATCAATCATGACATCAACAGTTTAAAGAAGAATTTACCGACTTATTATGAAGAGCTGAAAGTTAAAGCGGAGCCAATGATAGAAAAGTACACACCGTATTTAGAGAAGTATATTGAGGCATATAAAGTAGAGTTGACTTCTCCTGATAAAGAAAAGCTTAAGGATGACGAGACCATTTCTATCCCTGTAATAACATCAAAACATATTCAGAAACTGCTTCCTTATATCAGGACTTTATTTGTGACCTTATTTAATATCCTGAACACATTAACCAGGTTTTTTATCGGGTTATTTGCATATATAATCATTCCTGTTTTAGTATTTCATCTTTTGAAGGATATTGATACATTAAAGAAATGGGTTAAGGATTCGATACCCATCCGATTCCGGGATAGTCTAATTAAGATTGTTCATGAGGTTAATCAGGCGATCGGGAATTATATTCGCGGGGTTGTGATTGAATCTATATTAGTCGGGATTTGTGTTTGGATAGGGCTTCAGGTTTTTGGTTTTAATTATGCATTATTATTTGGGATTCTTGCAGCTGTCTTCTTTTTCATTCCGTATGTTGGTGCAATTTTCTGGATAGTTCCGGCATTTGTAGTAGGTTTCTCACAGTTCACACTTCTGAAAACTGTCCTTGTAATATTCGGATTAAATATGTTTGTTTATAATGTATTTACTGACCTTATAGTTACACCGATCGTGATGGGGAAATCCATGAAGATGCATCCCGTAATAATTATACTTTCTTTATTATTCTTCGGTAAGATACTTGGATTTTTCGGTGTGATTGTCGCCATACCCATGGCCGGGATCCTTCAAATTCTGTTCGGGTATTTTTATGCTTATTATAAAGAATCCGAATATTTCAAAAAGCAAACCATATCAGGGGACCTTGGAGCAGGGAATGGATAGATTTGATTTAATTGTCATTGGCGGTGGAATGGGTGGATATGGAACTGCGATCTATGCCGCCAAGCAAAATTTAAAAACGCTTTTGATTGAGAAGAATAAACTTGGTGGTACCTGCCTTAACCGGGGGTGTATTCCTGCGAAAGTTTATTTAGAGTCAATTCATAGATTTACCGAACTGAACGACCTTTCAAAATTTGGAATAAATATTAAATCGGAACAAATAATTGAAGACTTATTTGAAATCGACCTTGAGAAATTACGCGTCCGCAAAGAACGTATAGTTCAGGCACTTGTTTCCGGGGTTGAGAGATTACTAACTTCATCAGGCGTTACAGTAATTAAAGGCATTGCAGAACTTAGTTCAGATAAGATTGTGACTGTAGAAAAGTCCCAGGAGTTCACTGCTGAAAATATAATCATTGCGACAGGTTCAGAACCCTTTGAACTGTCTCAGTTTAAGTTTGACGGTAAGTTAATTTTATCATCGAATGATGCACTTGATTTAAAGTTCATCCCTGCTAAGCTTGCAATAATCGGGGGTGGAGCAATTGGTTGTGAGTTTGCAGAGATTTATTCCGGCTTAGGTTCTGACGTCACGATATTTGAGATGATGCCGAAGATTTTACCTACTTTAGACACGGGGATAGTAAAGCGGTTCACACCAATTTTAAAGAAAAAAGGGATAAAAATTCTTACCGGAACAAAGATCGATAAGGTTGAGAAATCTACGAACACAGTCCTATTAAAGTATGGCGACGAGTCTGATACTTTTGATTCAGTTCTTGTTTCAATTGGGAGACGTGTAAATCTTAACGGCGTTCCCGATGAAGTTGCGAAGACCGACAGTGGTCTGATCAAAGTGAACGGTAAGATGGAGACCAACCTCCCGGGAATATTTGCAGTTGGTGATGTAACCGGGGTTCAGATGCTGGCTCACTCAGCCGTTGCCCAGGGTCAGGTTGTTATTCATAATCTAATTAATAATTCAGACCTTGAATTTAAACCTGAGCATGTTCCCTTTGTTGTTTATACATCTCCTGAAGTTGCAGGAGTTGGGTACTCGGAAGAGACTGCGCGTGAATTATTCGGCGAAATTAAAACGGGTAACTTCACATTCCGGTCCTTAGGCAGGGCAATGGCAGAAGAAGAAGTGAACGGTCTGGTTAAGGTAATAGGTAAGGATAATAAAATTTTAGGAGTGCATATCTTTGGGAAATCAGCCGGGGAAATTATTCATTCTGCGGTTCCCTTCATTGCAAATAATATTAAAATTGATCAAGTTTTCAAAACTGTCTTTGCACATCCAACCTTAGCAGAATCAGTCAAGGAAGCATTTGAAGATTTCCTTGGTCTCGCAATCCATACCATCTCAAAGAGGAGATAAGATGGGTAATGATTTAAAAATACTCCGGCTTCCGGAAAGGTTAAGAATTAATATCAGGAATAAACAATCTGAATCGGTTGTCCAATTACAGAAGAAATTAAAAGAGCTAAACCTAAATACTGTCTGTCAAACCGCAAGGTGTCCAAACCTCGGCACTTGTTTTGATGAAGGCACCGCAACATTTTTAATTTTGGGTTCTATATGTACAAGAAACTGCCGATTCTGTAATA
>DAOVMD010000427.1 GCA_030630935.1 Candidatus Mcinerneyibacteriota bacterium
AAAAATCCTATGAACTCCCTTTAATTCTTATATTAAAAATACATACTTCCTTCATATTACCTCTAATAGTACTATTTAAATTATAACACATTCTTTTTAAAAAAGCAAGTTTTTTTGTGAGTGGATAATGTCAATTGTTTTCTGTTATCTATAAAACGACTGCTTCCGCGTCCAGATACCCTAACGAAGTGCGTGGTTCTGGGTCAGTTCTCTGCTATCTGCTCTCTATTTTGTTAAAAAATCTTGCTTATTTCGTCAAATGGTTTCCGAACTTTTTTACCTTTCTTCTCACCATAACCGAGCGGCAGGATAACCTGAGGTATGAAATTATCATCAATATTT
This sequence comes from Candidatus Mcinerneyibacteriota bacterium, assembly GCA_030630935.1. Lineage (GTDB taxonomy): Bacteria > AUK180 > AUK180 > JAQVHJ01 > JAQVHJ01 > DAOVMD01. Next base: position 343 of record DAOVMD010000427.1, read on the forward strand.
AGAAGTTTATTCAAGCACTCCATATTTTCAGGGGTATATGTAAGTGTAGACAGACCTTTATCCTTTGCTGCGAGCATAAACCAGCCTACTGAAAGCCAAACGGATTCAACATAATACGGGGCTGTATTATCCCCAAAAACAATTATTAAATATGGGGCTTCGGTTAAAAATGGTTTTTTAATTGTAATATTCATCTTTTGGAATGCTTCTTTTCTCTTTTGATTTATTTTATTATAAAATTCTGTCTCAACTTTTTCACACGCGGTCCGTATCACATTCTTCAAGTCGTGATCACTTACAATACAATATAACCAGGGCTGCTTATTCAAGCCGGAAGGAGCTTCACAGGCAAGTGTAATTATCTCATTCACAATTTCAGGAGCGACGGGACTGTCTTCAAATCTCCTGACTGACCTGGCTTCGTGACAGAGATCTTTAAATTCCTTCATGTTCTCCTCAAGCTTAAAAATAAGGGTTTCCTTTCAATGTTCCGATCTTCTCTCTTAGCACAGTATTATAAGATGGGCTTGCGCTGATTGGTATTATCTGAGCAGGAATAAACTTTGGCATTCCTTCCAGTCGTTCCAGAATTGTATATCCTGTTCGAGGTGGAGATTCCTTATCACTTAGATCATAATCAAGATACAAAATATCCCAGGGCCCCTCTTCGATTAGTGCTTTGATTCCATCTTCAAATGTTCTGGCAATTCTATCAACTTTAATATGTGTTTTTGTATCATCAATTAATAAGGTTCGCATAACTACCCTATTTTAATTTTCTGATAAAATAATCCGTTAGTTTCTCAGCAATTGGTGCCCCTGAATATTTTTCAAAATTATTAAACATCGGGGAGCTGTTACATTCCAATAAATAATATTCCTTCTCAGTTTCAGAAAACATAAGGTCTATCCCGGAAAATATAAGATTCTGTTTTTTTGAGATTGCCAAAACTTTTTCAATTACTTCACCTGGTAATTCAATTAGTTCAACGCCTTTAAATCCCATCCTGGAATCCACATAGGTTTCATCCTGATGAATTCTCCCTGCACAAATGAAATAATCATCAATTACATAGCACCTGATATTATATCCTTTTATATACTGCTGTAACAGGATAGGCCTAACAGTCAATGACTCAGCAATTTCATCAATTACATTCTCGTCAAGTAATGTGGTATGGAGATACCCTCCTACATTGGCTTTATAAAGTGCAGAACCATTATGCTCTCTTATGAACTGCTTTAATGTCCCCAGGTCATTAGAGGTAATAGTATCAGGAAATTTCAAATTCATTTTATTTAACAGGAAATATTCAAATATTTTCATTGAATGATATTCATAGGTTAAAGGATGATTTACAACTACTTTACCAAGTGAAATTATGTAGCTGATGATTGCGTATTTAAATGCAGTCTTTTCTCTTTCAATAACCTGGTATTCTCTGAATTTATTATACTTCTCAATCCAATCCTGAGCAGAGATATCATCTTTAAATGAAAAGCCCTTTATCAATAGTGAATTAATATATAACCCGTCAAGTTTATTAAGGTCAATGGAATTAATTGAAAAATTTTTATTCTCAATATCAACTTTGAAATCTGCAGGGAAATTTGTAAAGTCCATGATCACTACTTCAATACCTCGACCTTCCAAACTCTCCTTAATTAGTTTAACTTCGCTATTATCCTTTGAACCTATAATTCCTATCATTTATTTTTTCTTGGAGGTTTTCCTTTTTTTTGCTGGTTGTTTTTTTACTGTCTTCTGTTTTAATAATTTCTTTCTCTTTTTATCCCAGAGCTTTCTGAACTCGTAATAATTTTTCAGCATTTCAATCAGGTTGAATTTATAAGTTGAACATTTCTTCTCGTGTTGAAGGACCTTAACTTCATACGGACACCCGCCCATGCAGATTGGAAGGACTTCACATTCAAGACAATCTGGATTCTCAAGAATATTATGCTTCATCCAGCCTAAAAGATTATAGTAGTAAGTTTTATTATCAGGTTTAACCAGGTGGCCAATTGCATACTTCTCTTCTTCAGTAATATAATTCCAACATTTGAATATTGCACCATTTGATGAAATAACCATGCTATTCAATGTATCAGCAGTACAATACCCGCCATGAATTCTATACGGATACTTTGCAATTGTAAAACCTTTCTTGATAGCTTCTTTATACATCTGAACTTCAGCTTTGGAATATTCCTGATTATCAAAACAACTCTCTGCAATGTTTGAACAACTATCCGTATAAGCTGTAACAACACCAAAATATGGGGAGACCTTCCCGTCTAATTTCTCCTTCTTCAGATAATCCAATAAATCCAATGCATCTTTATAGTTTGTCTTATCAACATTGATTCGAAGGTTAATAGAAATTATATCAGCGATCTCTTTCATGTTCTTGATGATCCTGTCAAAACTACCATACCCGCCAACTACAGGTCTGCGCTTATCATGGATTTCCTTCAAACCATCAAGAGTTATTTGAACACTGTCAATTTTAAGAGCTTTTAAACGCTTGGCAAATTTACGGTTAATGAGATAGCCGTTTGAGACCATGGATGCAGTGTACCGGATTTTGTTTTCCTTGCAAATTTTCAAGAAGGCTTTTGTCAATCTCTCAATAATATCCATCTTCAAGGTGGGCTCACCACCGAACCAGAAAATTGAAAGGTGTGTGATCTTTGGTGCATAACTCTTGATCATCTCGATTAGAGCAAGTTGAACTTCTTCTGACATATCAACTTTTAAA
>DAOVMD010000282.1 GCA_030630935.1 Candidatus Mcinerneyibacteriota bacterium
TCCATGACATTCTGACGTTTACAAAGGGAGCTTGCTCCCAGATTGCCACGTCATTCACTTCGTTCAATTCTCGCAATGACAATCAGACGTCCTTTCCATGCAAGATAAGAAACCGGGTAAATTCCTATGATAAAAAGAAATTGACTTTTTATATTATATCTGTTATACTTACATTTTAATAAATATAAAAGAAAAAGGAGTCTGACATGGATTTTGGAAAAGGTAGTTGGGATAATAAAAAGAAAGATAATCCATTTGGTTCTGCTGCGCCCGCTGGTGGAACAGGTCAACCTGCTGATGTTAGCCAGGGAGATTCATCCGAGAAAACAGAAGATCTCGATCTTAAATTAAAGCAAGCAACCTTAAAATCGCTTTTAACTGAGATGATTGGTTTAAAAGCTTCGGATTTGCACCTGACAGTTGGAATTCCACCTACTATCAGGACAGATGGTAGTTTAGAGCCCTTGGTTTATGGACGGTTATCAGCAGAGAAGGTTCAATCGCTTGCCTATTCAGTTCTTACAGATAAACAGAAGAAGGAGTATGAGCAGAATAATGAGCTTGACCTTTCATTTGGAATTACTGGTTTATCGAGGTTCAGGGCGAATGTCTTTAAACAGCGCGGCACAGTTGCCATGGCCATCAGAACAATTCCTTATGAGATTTTAGCATTTGATGTATTGGGTCTTCCAAAAATAGTTGAAGAAATAGTCCGGTTGCCAAAAGGTTTAATTCTTGTAACCGGTCCTACCGGTTCTGGGAAATCTACAACACTTGCATCAATTATAGATAAAATTAATAAGACACGCTATTCACATATTATTACAATTGAGGATCCTATCGAGTATGTTCACAGACACCAGAATTGTATCATTAACCAGAGAGAGATTCATACTGACACTGCAACTTTTCCAATTGCACTTAAATATGTACTTAGACAGGACCCGGATATTATTCTAATCGGTGAAATGAGAGACCTTGATACAGTTGAAGCTGCAATAACAATTGCAGAAACAGGTCACCTTGTTTTTGCAACTCTTCACACGAACAATGCACTTCAGTCAATTAACCGTATAATTGATATTTTCCCTGCCCACTCTCAGTCCCAGGTTCGAACTCAGCTCTCATTTATTTTACAAGCGATTCTTTCACAAACATTGATTCCCATGGTAAACGGAGGTAGGTGTCTTGCGTGTGAAATTATGATTCCAACCCCTGCTGTCAGGAATATGATCAGAGAAGATAAGGTTCACCAGATTTATTCAGCAATGCAGACTGGTAAGAAATATGGAATGCGTACGATGAATGAGCATTTAGCAAGTCTGGTAAAAGGTGAGCGTGCAAGTGACGGTTCTTACAGAAAAATCTCAAAACAGGAAGCCATGGAAAGAGCAACGGATAAAGATGAACTGCGTGATATTTTACAGAATAAATATAATATAATCGCATAAATAATCAATCGAAAAAAGGAGAGCCCAATGGCAAAAGATTCACTCTTTGCAAAAAGCATGATTACTACTCAGGATTGGTTAGTTGAAGATCTTGAACGAGTTTTGAAGCTTGCATTTGAAATGAAGGAAGACCGGTATTCGGATAAGTATACTTCACTTCTTAAATTCAGAACATTTTTAATGTTTTTCTATAATCCATCAGTTAGAACAAGGCAATCATTTGAAGCTGCTGCAACCGAGTTAGGAGGGCATGCTCAATTTTTAGAGCCGAAATCAATGAGGTTAAAAACTAAGAAGTCAGCAGGTGAGACAATTGAAGATGCCGCCCAGGTAATGTCCAGGTACGGTGCAGGTCTCGGCATTAGGATTCTTGAGGATAAAGTTCCCGAATACGGTGCCGGTGATGCATTATTACGGGAATATGCAAAATATTCTACAATCCCTATTCTTAACATGGCAGATGATAAGTTTCATCCTATGCAGGGTTTAGCTGATGTTATGGGTTTACGTATGCATTTAGGCCAGAACCTGAAAGGTAAAAAATTATTACAAGTTTGGGGGCATGGTGCGCTTTCGAGATCATGGTGTTCTATTCAGGAGAGCTTATTAATTAACTCAAGAATGGGAATGGATGTTTCATTATGTTATCCTGAAGGTTATGACCTGGACCCTGAAGTGATTGAAATGGTTAAAGAAAATTGTAAGAAGACCGGTGCAAAATTTGAGATCACACACGAGCAGCAGGAAGGATATAAGGATGCAGACGTTGTATATTCCAGGAATTGGATGAGTCCTAATGCATATTCTCCGGATGGCGAATATCTCAAAGCCAAGGAAGTTGAAAAAGCTTTAAAATATCCGGAATGGATCTGTGATAGTGAGAAAATGAAATTAACCAATGAAGCACTATTTATTCACCCGATGCCGGTTGATAGGGGACATGAAGTTTCAGATGAAGTTGCATCAAGTAAAAAATCAATTATGATCGACGTTGCAGAAAACAGGTTACATGTTCAGAAAGCTGTAATGGCATTAACAATGAGTGAAAATTTATAAATATAATTGGGAGTAGTAAATATGGCAAATAAAGTTGCAGTAATTGCAATTGGTGGGAACTCTCTCATTAAAGATAAGCAGCACCAGACTGTCGAAGATCAGTACAAAGCTGTTTACGAAACCTCTGAGCATATTACCAGTATGATAGAAGAAGGGTTTGATGTTGTAATCACTCATGGGAATGGACCACAGGTTGGCTTTATTCTTCTTCGCTCTGAGATTGCAAGTAAATCAGAAGATCATCTGCATAAAATCCCGTTAGATTCTTGTGGTGCAGATACACAGGGTGCAATTGGGTACCAGATTCAGCAAGCTCTTGGGAATATCTTTAAAACCAAGAAAATTGATAAGAAACCTGTAACAGTTGTGACTCAGGTTCTTGTTGATAAAGACGATACTGCTTTTAAAAATCCTTCCAAACCTGTCGGACCTTTCTATTCCAAGGTCGAAGCAGAAGTAAAAAAAGAAAAGGAAAGGTGGGACATGGTTGAAGACTCCGGGAGAGGATTCAGAAGAGTTGTTGCTTCTCCTATCCCAATTGAAATCATAGAAGAAGATGCAATTAAACAATTAATTATAAGTGGTTTTGTTGTAATTGCAGTTGGTGGTGGAGGAATCCCTGTTATAAAAGATGATTCAGGAGTATTAAAAGGAACAGCCGCGGTTATTGATAAGGATTATGCTTCCAGTTTACTCGCTTCAAATATCGAGGCTGACCTGTTCGTAATTTCTACTGCAGTTGAAAAAGTAAGCTTGAACTTTGGTAAACCTGAACAGGAAGATATTAGTGAAATGACTGTTGAACAAGCAAAAAAATACCTTGAAGAAGGTCATTTTGCAAAGGGGAGTATGGAACCGAAGATTAAAGCAGTTTTAAAATATTTTGCGAATGGCGGTAAAAAAGCTATTATCACATCACCTGCAAAAATTCACGATGCAATTCTTGGTAAAACAGGAACGATTATCATACCTTAAAATAATTGTTGTAGAGACGTAATAAACTGCGTCTCTACAACCTTTTTAATTTCTTCTTTGCCTTCTCAATATCTTTAATGAAAACTTTCTCGGTTAAAAATGATTTCGAAACTAATTTGAAAAGTGTCTTGTATTCATTTGTAATATGTAAAGAATAAGTAACGACTTTTCCTTTTTTCTTCGCTTTTACAAGTTTGGCCTGTTTCAAAATCAAGAGTTGATGTGAAAGTTTTGATTGGTAAATCTTCATAACTTCAGAAAGGAAATTTACATACATTGGTGAAAGTTTTAGAAGATTTAAAATACGCAATCGTGTTCTATTACTGAAAACTTTAAATTTCTTTGAAACCTCTGACATTTTACCCCCCAAATTTGTTTATGTAATTACTATCTAACATTAGTATAGCATAAAACATTCAAATATACAAGTATAATAAGAAATAATTTTATTATTTTTTAAAATAAGTAATTTTAAATTAATAAAAGTTGATGAATTAATTTACTTTTTCAATGGGAAAAATATAAAGATTGAAAGAATCAGGTACATATAATAGTTATTTTTTCTTTTTATATTTCTTTTCTTTCTTAAGTTTTTCAAGAGCTTCTGAGAATTCCTGAAGATCAGAAAATTTACGATAGACAGATGCAAAACGTATATAAGCAATCTCATCAAGACCCTTCAAGTAGTTCATGACTAATCTCCCAATTTCAGCAGTTCTGACTTCTTCTTTAAAGCGGTTTTGGAGTTCATTTTCTACATCGGTGACTAATTTATCAATTACTTCTAATGTAACAGAACATTTATAAGAAGCTCTTAATATTCCGGCAATTATCTTTTGCTTGTCGAATATTTCTCTCTCTCCATCTTTCTTTATTACAAGAAGAGGGGTACTTTCATAAAATTCATAAGTCGTAAATCTAAGATTGCATTCAGGACATTCCCTTCGTCTTCGAATACCAGTGTTATTCTTTACTTTACGGGAATCAACAACCTTGGTATTTTCTGAATGACAATATGGACATTGCATAAAGTATCCTTTGCTTTTTTAAAATGATAACAGATTTTTTATTTTTTGTGAAGGTAAAAATGTTCAAATGTGCAATGCCTGCTTCGCATGCGTTCAATAGTTAAAATGTTAAACAATGTTCAAGTGTTTAAAAAGCTGCGATAGTTCAATGGTTCAAGAGTTGTAGTTTCGCTTGACGCAAGCTAGATCTTGCTTCGCTGCGATGTGCTCAACTTTTATGATTTGTGATTGATAATTGACCTTCCTGCAAAAAGTCAAATTTTGTAAAATATTTAATTTTTGATTACAAATCA
>DAOVMD010000270.1 GCA_030630935.1 Candidatus Mcinerneyibacteriota bacterium
ATATAGTGCAAGACATTATTTATTTTTCATTATTACTTCTTCATTCTTATCCCGATGTTAAAAAATCGGGATCAACTCCCTTTGGTCGCAGACTTGCTTAAATGAGATCGCAGCAATAGCTGCGTTAAGTTCTCTTCAGTTCTCTGTTAAAATAAAAAAAGTTTGAGCGAAGCGAGTTTGTTTGTTTTTTGTATTTTCTGTTTTTTTATTTTAAATCCCTGTGAGAAATGACAATTACATTTTAAAGTGTCCCGGATTTTAAATTATAGAGCCATGAAAATACTTTTTTAATCAACGGTAAGTTCAAGTCTGTTTGACTTTCGAATGTCCCGACATAAGCATCATGTGCTTTTCCAAGATCATAGCATGTTGAGTTCTCGATATTGATTAAAAGTCCTTTCAAACCGCTATCCCTGAACCTTTCCTGATGTTTTATATAGAATGGTTCACAACAGCTCCCGATATATTCAGTAATCCCACGCTGCTTTAAAATTATAAAGTGATCCATTAAATCTTCAAATGTTAGGATTGTAATCGTCTCCAGGTTAAACCTCTCAGCTAACGAAAATCCATCTCCGATCGTACATCCCCCGCACTGCGGGCATCCGCGCTCTCGTCTGAACCCGCAAGTGGTACTCTTTGAACAATAAGGAAAGAGAAATACTTTGGGGTTAAATTCTTCACCCGGCTGAAAATTTACATTAAAAATATTATTTGCTTCATTTGGTGTGAATCCAAATTGAATCCACTTCCATTTCCCAAAAGCTTCTTTAAACGCTCCCATAAGATCATCCACAGGAAATGATTTTTCGTTTTTGAAAAAGTCATCAATAATCTTTAAAATCTTATCTTCCTTCAAAGGTATATTTTTTAATAATCGTTCAAGGTCAAAAATTAATTCTCTCTTCTCAATAAAAAAATCGCCTGTGATATAAGTTGCTTTTAATATTTTAGGTTTTGTGTTAATGTGAAGATTTGCTTTAATTGTCCCGAGCGGTGACCGGAATGTTCCGGTCAATAACCCCTGTGAATTCTCAGGAAATTTAATTTTATAAATCCAATCTTCTGAACTGAAATACGCCTTCAGTTTTTCAGCCCTTACTTTTTCTGAAGGTCTTAAATCTCCTTTGAATGTTTCAATCCCTAAGTTTTTCTTCATCCCAAATTTAATTGCTTCTTTTAATTCTTCCCGGGTAGGTATTGACCCAAGCTCTTTCTCAATACACGTTACTCTTTCCCTGATCGAGTCAATCTCTTTTGGCTTCAATTTTTCGATCGGAACCTTTAAAGAAAACAACATCTCTTCAATCTTATCCTGAACGAGCAGAGTTCCCTGGAACAGGAATGCGTTCTTCAAAGTAATGCCGCCCATACCTGATATCTTTTTACCATTTACTTCAATGTCGTTTCTGGGTTTAAAAAATGCATCAATCCCCAGTTTCCTAAGTCCATCAGCGACTGCATTACCAACAATTCTGTATAACTCATCTGATTGATAAGGAAATAAGTTAGCCGGGGCAATTAATTCCCATCCCAGTTGAGACGGGTCAAAATAAATCGTACCCCCGCCTGTAATTCTCCTGTTTATTTCAATTCCTTGCTCTTCACAATATCCTCTTCGAATCTCCTGGTCGACTTCCTGAAAATAACCGACCAAAACACAAGCCGGAGCAAATGAAAGAAATCGCAGGGTTGGGAGTGGATCTGCTACCTGGAGTTCAAGTAATGCCTGATCCAGAACCATATTCTCTGATGCGGATAATAATCCAGTATCTAATTCTCTAAATTTCATCTTTAAAAACCGAACAGCAGGTATAATGGTAGTTGATTGTATAACCTGATTCTTCTGCTTTTTTTATTAACCTATCTGACCAAATTGCTACACGGTCGACAAGTCCTTCTTCAATTAATTTCTCTTCCAATTGAAATCGATATTCCCCCCGTGGCCGGGCACAGCCTAATGCAACTTTCTTGAATTTCTTCTTTGCAAATCGGAATACTTTAACCACTTCTTCAATCTCAACAGGAGCAACCTTCAGAATCTTTGGCATTAAAACTACTAAAACTACAAATAAAGTATCAAATTCCGAAATCATTTCAAGAGCTTTATACTCACCCGAAATTCGACCACGATTGATTCCCACAATCACGTGCGGAATAACCTGAGGTCCATAATTATATAGGTTTGATAAACTTTCCTTAATAATATTGAAATCTTTAATCCTGTAAATATCCCTGCAAGTTTCTTCATCCCCGATCACATCGATTAAGGCCTGCGAAATCACGGTATTCTTCATTAAAGCAGCTGTCTCCATACTTATATTCAAACCACTATGTGCAGAGAGAAAGAGTGATGTTTGAAAATCCTTTAAGTATGGTAAAAATTCTGACCATGGCAACCGGCCTTGAATATCACACCCGCCTGTTATCAAAGCTCCTTCCATGCCGCTTTCCTCGAGCTCCTTTAATTTTACCTTTAGGACTTCCGGGGTTGTACAGGATAACATATCATGGAGAAGATAACCGTGACAATGCTCACATTGAAGACTGCAATCCTTCCCGGTAATTGAGATCGCCGGATATCGACCTTTTTCCTTGTCAATTGTAATCATTCCCGGGAGAAAGCAATCCAGGACTTTTTTACCGCTTTGTTGATGTTTGACCATTCTTCTTCGAAAATCTTCCTTTTTTCTTTTCTTCGATTTAAAAATTTTAAGTATGAAACATTAATATTGTTTGAAAATTCTTGCCTTGAAATTTTTCCATTAATTAATGATGCAGCTAATTTCCCGGTGTCCCAGGCATACGCAATCCCTGCTCCTGTGACAGGGTCAATAAATCCACCCGCATCACCTACCAGGATTTTATTCCCCTTAATCGGATTGAGTAAACCATCAAGAGGTATTAATCCGGCTGACTGTGAAATGAAACCTTCTGAAATCGTACCTTGGGTTCTTAAATAATTAAATATGAAAGCAATTGCTTTTTTTATATTCCTCTTTACTCCAACCCCAATATTTGCAAGGTCACCTTTTGGAAAACACCAGCCATAACCCATTTCGATCTCGGGTGAGAAAATTACGGTTGTCTTTTCTGTCGGCTTCTTCAGCTTTACACGGAAATTAGTTGCAATCAAATTATTACGCCGGGTAAAACCTAAATCCTTCGATAGAATTGACTGGGGGCCATCCGCACCGATTATCCAGTTAGCTTGATATTTTGATTTATTCGTGATAACAATATCATTCTCTATCCCCTTTACATTCTCACCAAGATGAATTGAGCAATCTAATTCATTAAGAAGTGTGGTTTGAAATGATTCCCTGTCAATTATCTTTCCGGGAAACTTACTCGTAACTTCTCCACTGGGATATATCGTCAGCATTTCATTTGTGAACTGAACCGGCTTTGCCGGAAAATTCCTGGGAACCCATTCTGCACAAGCAATATTCTTATAAGGTTGTTTAGCCCTTTCAATTAATAAAACCTTGCCTTTTAATGAGGCTGCAGCAGCAAGTCCCGCAATTCCTCCACCAATAATAATTACGTCGTATATTGCCATATTTCCTGTTTAATTTTTTCAATATCTTCAGAATCAGGCTGGAATGGAAAATTCCTCAGCTCTTCAGAAGGCTTCTCATTTGCAAAGGGTCTGTTACAAGCTACCTCCCCATCATTCCCAACACAACCCGAGGTCATGAAAGGCTTACCACTCAGAAGATATTCCTCAATATCAATTCCATAACCCGTGATCTGACCGTTTTTATTAAATTCCATCTTATCAATTCTAATTATATCATTATCTATTAGATACCGTGCAAGCTGGATCCTACGGTAAGTCGGAAGTGTAGGTCGGGGTAAATCCTCAAGTTTTGAATCAGCTTCAGGGAAAAATGCAAATAGATGTGTATCCCCTCCTAAATCCCGAACCCTTTGAATAGACTCAACTTCTTCCTGCTCAGTCTCACCTAATCCTACCATAAAATGACTACCAACATTACCTTTACCAAAACATTCTAAGGCTTCATCAAAACAATCCCAGTACCTTTGCCACTTATGTGGACCCTTGACTCCAACTCCCCGATGTTCATTAAAAATATCCTCAGTCACTGCATCAATGGCAATCCCAATCTTGTCGGCGCCGGCGTCCTTGAACTTTGGGAAGTCTCCGGCTTGAACTACTGTGGGCGAGATTAAATAGGAAATTGGAACGTCTGATTTTGACCTGATTAGCTTTGATAGGGCTATCGTGTCTTCTACTGAACGACGACGTGTAACCATTGATATACAAACACGCTTAACTGCTCCGGTCTTAACCTTTTCCGAAATCCGGTCTGAGATAAGGTCTATATGAAATACCGGCCACTTTACACGGATAAAGGACTTCTTCTCATATTTCCCAGGACGAAGCTTGGACAACCCGCAGTATGAACAGCTGGCAGTGCAGCCGTCCTTATATGTAACCAAAAGATTAATACAATATAACTTCGCATCTCGGTAAAATCGACCGGGAGCAAGATCAAGCGTCATCGCAGCGGCTAAACTCATCCTTACATAATCCGGACTCTCATTATTTCCCATAACTTTCTCTTTGATTTTGGTTGTTGTAAAAACTAAATAGAGTAATAATTATAATATATAAATTTTAAAAAGTCAAACCTTTTCTTTTTTTTACACGAAGTCACGAATAGTATTAGCCACGAAGACGCGAAAGCACGAAGAAAATCTTTTAACACCGATTCTTGCAAGGCGAAATAGCGACATAGTCTTTCATTAAAATCCCCCAATATCTATTTTTAACCTAATTACTGTAAATCCTGTAATATAGGGAATATAGCACTTACACTCCATTCGTTACCTAACGATAAATCAAGTGATAATTAGGGTTGCGTAATGACCACAACAATATAATAAAGACTATA
>DAOVMD010000148.1 GCA_030630935.1 Candidatus Mcinerneyibacteriota bacterium
ATTGCGAGGATTGAACGAAGTGAATGACGTGGCAATCTAATCTTTTTTATTTTTGTTCTCGTTAGTTTTTTAATAAGGAATCCTACGTGGTTCCTTACTCTTTAGTTCTCCCGATACGCGGAGTTTACCCCGTTTTTTCGGGGCTATACGGGATCTCCTCTCTCCGTTCGTCGACCTGCTAAAGAAATTTATTTTTGCATTCAATTGTTTTTAAACTTTTAATGTTATTGTTTTCAATCATGCACCAGTATAACAAACCCTGCTTGCAGGGCTGGACTGGTGTGAAGTTTTGTACTTTGGGAGAGTATCATCGTTACGCATAAGATTGGGGTTTTACCCCCAGCAATCGCTCTAAACAAATCAAAACAATATCAATAAGTCACTTACAAGTCCATTTAAAATCCATGTTAAAAATCTTTCTTTATCTTTCTGTTTTTTTAAGTTTGAGCGAAGTGAGGTTTTTTGTTTTTTTCTCTGCGTCCTCTGCGTCCTCTGCGGTGAAAAAGCATTTAATTGTTCCTTCAAGCACCAATTGTTTTAAACAAGGATAACGAAATTAAATAAGTAATATCCAAGTCTCTTCCAGTCACTGTTAAAGTTTTTCTTTTTGTTTGTTTTGTTTTTAAATTATTTCATCGAGACGTGCCATGCTCAAGCAACTCTGTTGCTTGAGCAGAAAGCAGATAGCTGAGAACAGAGAACAGAAAAGAATTTGCCTTCATTTGATAATTAAAGGTAATTAGAACATTTCATGTTAAGAAAATTCGATCTGAGCAAAGCGAATCGATAACACTTGAACATTTGAACATTTGAACGCATGCGAAGCATGCATTGAACACTTGAACACTTAAATTTTTATTTGTCGCTCTTGACAAAACAAAGTTTCAATGTTATAATCATCTTATGAACATTTCAGAATATATTAGGAGTATAAAATCACGGTTTAAGAGTGGGATTTCCACGGAGCATAGTTATCGTAGTGACCTGCAGGTTTTAATTGAATTTTTGGTATCGGGTGTAAAGGTAACAAACGAACCGAAACGTCAGGAATGCGGAGCTCCGGATTATATCATCACACGAAAGGATATTCCTATCGGTTATATTGAAGCAAAGGATATCGGTATTTCTCTGGATAAGGTTGAGAAATCGGATCAATTAAAGAGATATATCACTTCCTTGGATAATTTGATCCTGACTGATTACCTTGAGTTTCGCATATTCAGAGCAGGGGAGAAGGTGATGACGGTTAACCTTGGTCATCTTGAGAATGGAAAAGTTAAATCGGATAATGATAATTGGGATACTTTTGAAACCTTCATCAAGGATTTCTGTGCATATTCCGGTCAGACCATTACCAATCCTGAGAAACTAGCAAAGATGATGGCTAATAAGGCAAAGTTAATGCAGGAGGCTATCTTCTATGCTCTTACAAGTGCCGATGATAAGAAAGAGAATACATTATATCAGCAACTGCAGGCATTCAGGAAAATTCTTATACATGGACTGAGGGAAGAGTCGTTCGCGGATATCTATGCCCAGACAATTACGTATGGTTTGTTTGCAGCACGATTGAATGATACTACACTTGAAGATTTTTCAAGACAGGAAGCCTTGTTCCTAATCCCCAAGTCAAACCCGTTCCTGAGACAACTCTTTACTTATATCGCAGGTCCTGAGCTTGACGATAGAATTTCATGGATAGTGGATGCACTTGCAGATGTGTTCCTGGCTTGTGATCTTAAAACTCTATTGAAATCGTTCGGGAGCTCTACACAACAGACTGACCCGATGATTCATTTTTATGAAACGTTCCTGGCGGAATATAATCCAAAACTCCGAAAATCACGAGGGGTTTATTATACACCTGAACCCGTTGTAAATTTCATTGTCAGAGCAGTTGATGATATCCTGAAGGAAGAGTTCGGATTATCAGGCGGGCTTGCAGATACAACCGAGACAGAAATCGAGGTTGAGGTTCAGGGTAAGAAGAAACCGGTCAAGAAAAAAGTGCATAAGGTTCAAATTCTTGACCCGGCAGCTGGAACAGGAACATTCCTTGCAGAAGTTGTTAAGCAAATCTATAAGAAATTTGAAAATCAATAGGGTATTTGGTCGGACTATGTCGAGAAGCACTTGATACCCAGACTACACGGGTTTGAAATTTTAATGGCACCATATACGATCTGTCATTTGAAACTCGAAATGTTATTGAGAGAAACAGGATATAGACCAAAGACAGACCAGAGATTAAGAGTTTATTTGACCAATGCTCTTGAAGAAGCTCACCCGGATACAGGCACACTGTTTGCTACATGGTTATCCAAAGAAGCAACCGAAGCAAATCATGTCAAGAAAGAAACTCCGGTCATGGTCGTGATGGGGAATCCTCCGTATAGCGGCGAGAGTCAGAATAAAGGTGAGTGGATAATGAACCTTATGGATGATTATAAAAAGGAACCGGGTGGTATTGAAAAATTGAAAGAAAGAAATCCCAAGTGGATTAATGATGATTATGTAAAGTTTCTAAGATATGGTCAACATTTTATAGAGAATAACGAAAAAGGAATTTTAGCTTTTGTTAACCCTCACGGATTTTTAGATAATTCAACTTTCAGAGGGATGCGTTGGCATTTACTTAAAACCTATGATAAAATTTACATAATTGATTTACACGGTAATTCAAAGAAACAGGAAGTCTGCCCCGACGGTAGCAAAGACGAAAATGTATTTGATATAACTCAGGGAGTAAGTATTAATATCTTTATAAAGACAGGTGAGAAGAAAGCTAATAAACTCGGACAAATCTTCCATTATGATTTGTATGGAAAACGGAATAAGAAATATAACTTCTTAGTTGAAAATAATACTAACACAATTTCATATAAACAAATTCCAAATAATGAGCCAATGTATTTCATGGTTCAGAAAGACTTTGCTTTAGAAGAAGAATATGAGAAAGGATTTACTTTTGCTGAAATATTTAAAGTAAAGAATGTAGGAATAGTTACTTCGAGAGATAATTTTATAATAGATAAAAATGAAAAAATATTAAAACAAAAAATTAAAGATTTTTTTACTTTAGAAAAAGAAATATTAATGAATAAATATAAGATAAAGGAAAATAAGACCTGGAAAATAGATCAAGTAAAAACCAAAGCAAAAGATTTCAAAGAAACATATTTAAAAAAAATATCATATCGTCCCTTTGATAATAGATATATATATTATGAAGATAATTTTATTGAAAGGAATAGATTTGATGTTATGCAACATTTGATATATAAA
The DNA here is from genome assembly GCA_030630935.1 of Candidatus Mcinerneyibacteriota bacterium. Taxonomy (GTDB): domain Bacteria; phylum AUK180; class AUK180; order JAQVHJ01; family JAQVHJ01; genus DAOVMD01. The sequence continues at coordinate 3,286 of DAOVMD010000148.1, forward strand.
ACAAATTTAGGAATTATGACAAATAAAAAAATAGAAATAGGTGATTTTGCACATGTTTTTATATATAGAAACATTGTTGAAAGTCATGCTGTATCTTTGAAAGAAATAAATTATGTCTTTCCTCTTTATTTGTATACTAAAAACGATTATTCCGATTATGAAAGAAAACCAAATCTTAACATGGAGATAGTCAATTCGATTTCGGAAAAGTTAAATTTAACCTTTACCAATGAAAAAGAAGACACAGAGAACACATTTGCTCCGATTGATTTACTTGATTACATTTATGGAGTTTTACATTCACTTAATTACCGTAAAAAATATAAAGAGTTCCTAAAGATAGATTTTCCTCGGGTTCCGTATCCGGATGATGCAGATATGTTCTGGGCATTTGCAGAGAAGGGGAAGCAGTTACGGGAACTGCATTTGATGGAGTCACCCGAACTTGAAAATCTGATTACTTCATATCCAGTTTCAGGAGATAATATTGTTGAGAAACCCACATTCAACGGTGATGAGATTGGTCAGGTCCGGATTAACACTGAACAGTATTTTGACGGTGTACCGAAGATAGCGTGGGAGTTCTATATCGGTGGTTATCAACCTGCACAAAAATGGCTCAAGGACAGAAAAGGCAGACAATTAACTTATGACGACATCATCCATTACCAAAAGATAATCATCGTCCTCACACGAACTCACACAATCATGCAAGAAATAAACAAAATAAAAGAGTTTTAACATAGACTTTTACGAGACTTGTAAGGGATAATTAAAAACGATTGAGTGTCATTGTCCCGACGCGTCGGGATGACTTCCGTTACACTCCAGCCACGCGCTAAAGCAAAGTGCGGCAATCTCGTGTCATTCTAAGACATAAGCAAGTTTGCGACCAAAGGGAGTTGATCCCGATTTTTTAACATCGGGATAAGAATGAACAATGAAAAATGAAGAATTAAGAATGTTTTGCATTAGAGAATACAATGCTTATGTTTAAAACTAATGCTGCTTAATAATTCTAATGAATGCAAAAAGAATTTCAACAGGGATTAATGGGATTAAAAAAACAACAAAATAAATACTTTCTTCTTTTAAATCGTTTACGATTCTTATGAAAATGATGCGTAGCCTGGGGCTTCAGCCCTAGGAAAACGATTGAAGAACACACGCCGTTTACGGCTATTATGAAAATAATAAAAACAAGAAAAAGAAAAAAACAATTTTAACAGGGATGTACGGGATGAAAAAAAAGAAACAAAACAAAAATAAAATAATGAATCAGGCAATATGATGGGTGGTTTTGTCATATAAATAATTTTGAATACATCAGTAGGGGCTTCCGGCCGGACGCCCTTACCGTATTAAATAAGTATCCCGTAAGATTTGATATGCTCGACATGGGAGGATAAAGAAAACAAAAAAAATAAAACAAGAAAAAAATAACTAACCGACCCGAAAAAAAATGGGGTAAACTCCGACCATGAAGAAAAAGCAAATAAATAAAAAGAAAAAATACTTGACTATTATACAAATTATATGTTATAATAAAAATGGGTAGAGGATAATCAATCATAGCCCGGTTGTTATCTGACCCTGAGATAATCATAGCCTTTCGAGGCGATTGACCTTGGGATAATCAGTTAATGGTCATTAAAGGGCGATTGACCCTCTACCCATTTTTTAAATTGTAAGATAAAGACAATTTAATATGACATAATTTTTGTGGAGTTGAGAGTAATGCATTATTAATTTTGAAAAAACTTATTGAAAATTCCATTATTCAAAGTAGTGCATAATAAATTCTTGATTAATTTAACTTGACTTTTCCAATTATATTTGATATCATATATAAGTGATAAAAAAAGAAAATAAATCGTTCTTTATTTGAGGTATTATGATTCAAAAAAAAGGAACCCATGGAACATGTGCATCTTATGTAGAAGAAATTAAAGAACATGGCTTTAAATTCTCTGCTGGACGTGGAGGTACGGGAGCATATTTTTGGAGAGAATCAAAACACTCAATAAAACTTGCAAAGGCATGGTATCTCTTTCAAATGGATAGGCATAATTATGATAAAGTTGAGGATAACAATGGTGCTATAATAATTGTGACGATAACAGTTGATAATGAAGAATTTATTGACATTGAAGATACCTCAGTAAAAGATGAATTCGCAGAGTTATTAGAATCAATGGGAAAGTTAAACAATGCTTCAGATGAAGATATTTGCGGTGCATGGGACATGTATATAACAAATATTGAGCAAGAAACCGGGGTTAAGATGAAGCTTCTGGAACTTAGAGTTGGAGTTCCTAGTACCGCTAAAAGGTTTTTCTCTTTTTATAGTATGAAAGCACTAGGAGCACCGGTATGTTTTATTGCGAGAGATTTTGAATGTATCAAAATAGAAAATATAGAGGAAATAGAAGATGAGTAGAAAAACGATTAAAGAAGCAAGAACAATAGTTTCAGAAAGGCTTAATTCAATGAGTAAAATTGAATTGTTGAAATTGTTAGAAAAACATAAGCATGGAGAAATCGCACAATTACTCCTAAACTCGAATTTTTGCCTTGCTGGTCAAGACGAAGCTGATAGTCTTATACCCTTTAAAGAATCAAATTATAATGAGTTTTATGAAAAAGTATCTTCTTCAAAATATCAAGATATCTTGAATATTGGAATATCATTCAATGATGTAAAATACCACGTTATTAGTAGTTCAAAACAATTTGATATAATAGAAGATAAATTATTATTTAAATTTGATTTTAAAAATTTCAGTTGTGACCTTCAAAATTTACAATCTTATTTTTCATATAGAAAAAATTCAGAAAAATTTTATAAAAATAATACAAGTTTATACGAAATAGATTTTACAACATGCTATGATGCAAAATCAACAAAGGAAGAAGAAATAATATGGGCAGCATAGAGTCTCTATTTAAATTCAAGTCTTATAAAATTGACTATTTAGAATTTCATATAAATCACAATGTAGATTTATTAGAGTTTGTTGGAGTTATTGACCCGGAATTTTGGGATTATAAAATTGGTATTAGAAAACCTTTGTATATAAAATTAAAAAACATTTACATTGGCGGTGTTGATTGCTCTTTATCTTTATTCCCAAAAGATTGTAAGGAAGAAGATAAAACACCCGAAAATGCACTAATTTTTCTCAAAGGGGGAATTGTTGGTTCATTCGGTGTTAAGGAAGAAAGGTTTGAACCTGAAATTGAAAATAATTTAGTAAGAAAACAAATTCCAGCTATTCTTTTCCCGTATTTAAGAGCGACGATTTCTTCATTATTAGCTAATGCTGGATTTGGTTCTGTTAATATTCCGTTAATTAATATTCACAAATTTGCAGAGGATTCATTAAAAGATATAGAAGTTGAAATTATTGAATAAATAAGGTGCCGGACCTTTACTTTTTACTTTAATTAATGTTAACATTTTCATATTGTAACATCAAGTAACAAAATATTCTTGACAATATTTTGAAATATGTTATAATATATCGGTTATTCGATAGTAAAAAAAGGACGGGTAAATACAATGTATAACACATTGATAATCAAAAATAAAATTTGACGTTAGTCAGAATTAGGAAAAACTATGGCAATAATTCCATTAAAAATTTACTCTTCTTTTAGCGACGACATTTTCGAACATTTAACTGAAACTAAATCTGATGGTGTTATGTCAATAAAATGGGACTTATTAAATATAGAGTTATCTTTTAGTGATTACGAGAATAATATATTTAATCCAAGGATTGATGACATTAAAAAATATACTCAGAATTTTAGATTTTACGAAACATTTGGATACACAATAAATAAATTTAGTGAATTTTTAATATTTGTAGAAAAGTGGGAATATGCACCTAACATTTGCATTAAAACTAATGACGATATAGAAATATCTATAGGAGAAGTAACTCCAAT
>DAOVMD010000267.1 GCA_030630935.1 Candidatus Mcinerneyibacteriota bacterium
AAAGAAGTTTTAATTTCTCTTCAAAAGTATTTACACTATCAACTAAAGGATATAGGTCATCGATTACCCTTTCGTTTCGAGTGCCGAAAATATTAGTTAAAAAATCCCAAAAACTCATTCTTCCTTCTTATTCTTAATAATTTTAAATTCACATTGTGCATTTGGACAATTAATATAAACTTTGCCCTTATAAACACGTCGAGTTAAAATTGGAAATCCGCATTTTGGACATTTACTCTCGATTGGATAATTAAAAACTATAAAATCACAATCAGGATAGTTTGAACATCGATAATAATACTTGCCCTTCTTAGATTTCTTCTCGAGTAATTCACCATCACAACCTTCTTTCGGACACTTTATATTGGTTGAATACGGCTTAATATTTTTGCAATCGGGATAATTACTGCAGGCATAGAATCTACCATGCTTACTTAATTTCAGGACCATCTTCCCACCGCATTTTTCACAATTGAAAGACTTTCCCTTATCATCGAGCAGAGATTCAGTATATTTACACTCGGGATATTTAGTACACGAAATAAATTTCCCATACCGACCATCCCTGATAACAAGATCACTCCCGCACTTAGGACATTTCCGGTCAATCTTCTCTAACAATTCCTTTTTCATATACTTCATCTCCCTGGAAGCTCGACCTAATTCCTTTAGGAAATCCTGATAGAATGGTCTTATAACTGCTAACCAATCCTGGGTACCCTGTTCAATTAAGTCAAGGGACTCCTCTAATCTTGAAGTGAATTTCACATCGATTATCTCGGGAAAGAATTCCACGAGTAAACCGTTTACTAAATCACCTAATTTTGTTGGAGAAAACTTCCTCTCCTCATAAATGACATATGTTCTCTTTTGAATTGTGTTTATGATCGAAGCATAAGTACTTGGTCGACCAACACCTTCTTTTTCCAAGGTTTTAATTAAAGCTGCAATCGTAAATCTTGATGGGGGTTCAGTAAATTTCTGTTCTGTTTCCAGGTTATCCAAATTCACAGCCTCACCTTCTTTCACTTTTGGTAAAACTTTATTCTTCTCATCGATTTTATAAACTTTATAGAACCCCGGAAACTTAAGAACTTGACCCGTAGCTTTAAATAAAAATTTATCTTTTTCATCAATAAGACTAATCTCAGTTACATCAAAAATTGCTGCCTTCATTTGTGATACAACAAACCTTTCCCAAATTAATGAATAAATTTTAAACTGTTCTTTTGAAAGGTTATTCTTAATTTCTGCAGGTGTGAAATCAACATTAGTCGGTCTAATAGCTTCGTGAGCATCCTGGCTATGTTTCTTCTTTGAATATAACTTAGCTTTCGGCGGTAAATATTCCTTTCCGAACTTACCTTGAATATAGTTTCTTACAGAATCAATCGCGGACTTGGAAATTCGAGTTGAATCAGTTCTCATATAATTAATTAAACCGGTGGTATCACTTCCTATCGCTACACCTTCATATAGTTCCTGGGCAATTTTCATGGTTTTGGTTGGTGAAAATCTATACTTGTTTGATGCTTCTTGCTGAAGTGTTGATGTAATAAAAGGTGGTGGAGTCTTTTTTGATTTCTTTCGCTTTTTAATTTCGGAGATATGGAATTTTGAATCTAAAATCGATTTCTTTATCTTGGTCATCTCACTTTCAGAACTTATCTCTACTTTCTTCGAATCTATCTTTTCTAATTTCCCCTCAAGCTTATGTTTCTTAGCAGAGAAAAAACCTTTAACATTCCAATACTCTTTTGGGGTGAATGCCTTTATCCCATTCTCGCGGTCAACTATAAGTTTTAACGCTACAGATTGAACTCGACCAGCAGATAATTTTTTCTTAACCTTACGCCAAAGTAGTGGTGAAAGTTTATAGCCTACTATCCTATCAAGGATTCGCCGGGTCTGTTGTGAATTCACTTTCTTAATGTCAATCTCAACAGGATTCTTGATAGCTTCTGAAATCGCGGCCTTGGTGATTTCATTAAAAAGTATACGCTTTATCTCTATTTTGGAAGACTTCGCTGAGATTACATTGGAAATATGCCAGCAGATCATCTCTCCTTCACGGTCAGGATCAGCAGCAAGGTAAATGGTTTTTTTCCCAGCAGCATGCTTCTTGATCTTCCGAATTATCTCTTCTTTTCCCTTGATTACAACATAATTAGGCATGAAATTATTATCGACATCCACACCAAAATTACTTTTTGGAAGATCTATTATATGTCCCATTGATGCAATAACCTGAAAGTCTTCTCCAAGATACCTTTCTATAGTTTTTGCTTTTGCAGGTGATTCAACTATCACCAAGTTCTCTTTGTTAGTTGTATTTTTTACCATAACTACATCCATCAATTTTGATTAGAATATTATTTAGTTCTAATTCGGTTAATAAACTTAATAAATACCCAGGAGCAAATGAACTCTGCTTACAGATTTCATCAAACTCAACCGGACCATTCTCAAATACTTCCAATAAATCCTGTGCGTCTTTTGAAAGTTCTACGTTCTTTTCGTAAGTGTGATTTGAAGTGTTGGAAAATAGATCAGGGTTGCTGAATTCCTCCAGGATATCTTCAACTGAAGAGATTAATTTTGCACCTTGCTTAATTAAACTATGACAACCATTACTCATCTTATTGAAAATATTACCGGGAACCGCAAATACTTCACGACCCTGATTTAATGCATTATATGCAGTGATTAATGAACCACTCCAATCGCCTGCTTGAATTACAATTACTCCCGATGATAATCCGCTAATAATCCTGTTTCGGGAAGGAAAATTATGTGGAAGTGACGGAGTGCCTATTGGAAACTCAGAAATTAGTAAACCATTTTGTTCAATTAATTTAAAGATACTTCTATTGGTTGCAGGATAAACAACATCAATACCTGTACCCAAAACTGCAATCGTATCACCCTTTTGTTTTAAAGTTCTCTTATGAGCAATTGCATCACATCCAATCGCCAAACCCGAGATAATAGTAACCTGTCGATTAACTAACTCATCAACAAAATACTCAGTTGCTGTAACTCCATATTTAGTCGGTTTGCGTGTTCCGACAATACCAATTGAAAAATTTTTTAATAATTCTATTCGACCCCGATAATATAGAACGATCGGGGGATCAAATATCTCTCTCAATATCTTCGGATACTCCTTATCAAAAATTGTAATCAAACCACCATTTATATCTTTTAATTTCTTTAAATCCTTTTCAATATTAAATGGTAATTTCGTTTCCTTAATGAGTGCGGAAACTCTATGTTTCTCCAGATACTTTAATACTGCCCCGGAATCCTTGTACTCCTTTAACAAACGGAATTTCTCCTTGTTCTGAACGGGGAATCGGGATAATCTTAACCATGTCTCCATAAAACACACCATCTAAAAAAAAACCAGCAAAGCTGGCTTTTTAATTAAAATTTTACATTATAAAAAACAATAAAATATCCTTAGTTTGTTGCAAAAGGTGTTTTCTGTGTAATTGTCTTTTCAACTGGACCTAAATTAATTTTTAATAATGGTATTAAAAGTTCTTCTCGTTTGTAAATGTAAGTTCCTACCCAGCCGTCTGGAGCTTTTGTAAACTTAAGTTGTGCTGTATCAATTTCAATTGAAAGCGCTGGAGTATCAATGTAATCAAAAAAGGAACTTGTAAAAGTCGTGTTTGTGGGTGAAGAATTTTTCTGTCCATACTGTAATGCATCATTAAGTGCCTTTTTAATTTTGAATGTATCAGATATATACGGTTGATAACCCAAGACCACTAAAATAATTGCAATAATAATAACAACTGCAATTAATGCTCCAAGAGAACTTTTACCTTCGTAATGTTTAAATTTCATTTTTTCTATACTCTCTTAATCTACCATTGATTAGAATATTTAACATAATTTCCAATTTCAAGTATATCTTTTGCTTCCAAAACTGTGCAAGTAGCCGAATCTTCTTCAACATTTATTACATAAAGTTTGCCGATAAATTCTTTATAAACATATCTCATCTGCTTACTTTTGGGTTCCTTGATTTTTTCGAGTAATCGATAAACATTAAATACATTACCTGTATGGATCCCATGACGTCTACCAAAATCAATATATACAATATTCTGCGGTTGAGTTGGCCATATAACATTATAACGGCTTGCAATAATATAGCCGATCCTTTCAGTCGGAGTTGATGTAGTGAAATCATTGACTGCTGAAACCGAATGATAAGGTCTGATTAAATCGCCTTTCTTACATGCTGTGAATGACTTTATAAGGGTTCCCTTTGATGACTCTTCCCCAAGTTCATTAACCATTAAAACACCAACTATCTCAACAATTCTACCTAAATACTTTTTCGTTCTATCTAAATCCTTCACCTTCTTGCCAAGTCTGTAGATTAGGTAACTGTCACCAAGCCGAATACCAGGTGTGTGTTTTGTGAAGGATAAAACTACCTCATCACCTTTTGTATTCATCTGCTTACCGCGAATCACAACATCACCCAGAACATAACCACTCGAAATAAAATTCTGCTCGTCTTTAATATAGCCTGCAGATAAAACGACATCTGCGGGTACTCTATAAGTTCTGTCTATATCCCTATATTCTTTATCATCATCAATTTCTGTATAGGATACTTCATCCCAATCCGGTTGCTCACCTTCATAATGATAACTTTCATATACGGGTGGTGTATAAGGTTCTGTCGGAACTGCTACAATCTCAGGCTCTGGACCGGGACCATCTTTCAGGGACGGAATATGTAATTCATTTCCAGGATAAATTAAATCAGCATTTTCAATATAGGAATTCTGCTTCCAGATTATAGGCCATTTAAAATTATCTCCATATTCAGAACCTGCAATATCCCAAAGGGTATCGCCTTCTTTAATAATGTAAACGGTTGTACTCGACACATCAATTGTCTCTTCAGGTTCTACCGGGA
>DAOVMD010000387.1 GCA_030630935.1 Candidatus Mcinerneyibacteriota bacterium
CGAAGCGCCTACTCGACATTATATATGACAATGAATTTGTATATAAAACGGCTGTTCTCAGTTTTCTGCTATCAGCTCTCTGTTCAAGCAACAGAGTTGCTTGAGAATAGCAGGTCGACGATCAGAGAGAGGAGATCCCGTATAGTCCCGAAGTGAATCCGGGATAAACTCCACGTATCGGGAGAACTGAAGATTAAGAAACCCATGCAACCCAGCACCACATGGATGCTGGGCGCAGCACTATATATGCATGGCACCGCACATAGAGTTTCCTATTAAAAAGCTAACGAGAACTAAAAAATAAAAGAAGAATAATAAACATAAAATAAAAATAATTCACCTCCCCGAAATACGTAGAAATTCGGGTTAAACTCCAGACAAAGAGAAAAAAGAGAAATAATTAATAAGCAAAATAATGAAATAATTATTTATAATAGATATGAATATAAAGCAGCATTAGTATCTATATGCTAACTAATTCTTCAATTAATAATTATCAAGGGTGCAAGCACCCTTTGAACATAGCTATTTGTAAACCTAATCATGTCACGTTCCAAACTGGAACGTGATGATGTTAATACTTTTATATAATTTTATGTATTATTGCTAGGCATAAGCAATGGGGTTTCACCCCCTTACTTCTTCATTCTTCATTTTTACTTCTTCATTGCGAAGCGTTTATTTTTCTACTACAATTTTATATCTAAATCCAATTGTCTCCATTCTATATATAGGGCAGAGTCTTGTCATTGGGTAACTCATGGATTTTACCCCTGTTTTCCATGAACCCCCGATCATATATCTCTCAACACAAGTATGTGAAGTATAGATTACGGGTCTCCCAAAGTCCTGAACCCATTCATATACATTTCCTAATAAATCATGGATTTCCTGTTTATTATATATTATGGGTTTAAAAACGCCGGCAGGTGCACAAAATTCAAACCCATCTGAATTGAAAGATTTTGCTTTGTAATTTCTATGCGAAAATTTCAGGTTCGCTTTCTTATATACGGGTGGTTGTTCATTATTAAATAAATTTATTTTCCATGGGATATCAGGGGCCTTTTTGATATTAAGAGTAATCGTAAGCCAGTCTTCTCTTGTAATGAGTTTGGATTCACTCCAAATAGTAAAAGCATTTGCACCAAACCAGGAAATACCTACAACAGGAGTTGTAGGGAGATTAGAATATTTATCAGATTTCCAATACGGATTTTTAGAAAGGTTCCAAAACCTTGGGGCAATCCATCTGTAACGTGTACAATAATCCCAGGCAAGATCCTCATCAACAATTTTTGTATCCGTAACCTTCCAATATTCCTGATTTGAATAACCATCTGATTGAACAAACATTAGAAACTGAACATTTAAAGCTTCGTATTTGGAGATATATACTTTTTCGGATTTGGTTTCTCTTAATAAGATCATCTCAGTTCCAATTGCAATTCCGTCAGATGCAAAAATAATCGGGTCAAAATCCACAAGGTTAATTTTCGAAAGGTCACATGAAACCTTTTTCTTTGGACCGATTGCAATTTTTGGGCCTATATCTCCTTCAACCCCAGGATGAGAATGAGAGAATTGTTTACCTGTTCTCTTATCAAGGAGATAAACCTTCAAGGTTTTACTCTCTTTATCATGTAGATCAAAAGATATGTTTAATTTTGAACCATGAATCTCTTTCTTGATATTTATTATATAAGGTAATTGATTTGAAAATGCGAAAACATTTATCAACATTGAAAATAGAATTACAATGAATAATTTCATTAAAAACCTCTGTCGATTAAAGGTATTTCCGGCCAGATTAAATGAAGAAGAATTCCAAGAAGAGGTGGAAGGATTATATAAAGAATTAGAATAAGCAGCGCAAATTTCCACTTTACCATTTTAAATAATAACGGAATGCTCCCAAAGCAGATTCCTGCTCCTGTTGTTGAAAAAGCCAGGCTATATGAAACAGGCAGCCCCATAACAACCAGGGGAGTTAAAATCAGGATATCTGAACCACCACAGAGATAAATAGGAATCCCTAATATTGAAATTAGAAAAATACCTAACTTGTTTGTATTAAAAAAAATATTTACATAATCCGCAGGAAGTAAAATTATTGTGAGTGTTCCAATTAATATTCCAAGACCTACTGCAGGTAAAAGTTCAGATGTTAAATTAATTGAATTATTTAAAGCATTAATATCTGTTCCCGGGAAATCCTGGGAACACTTGAATACCATATTCTCGGGCTCCTGTTTTTCTCTAAGGAAATTCAAAAAAAGCATAATTATTCCCGCTGCTAAAAATACAAATACAAAACTATAAATAAATCTTGCAAGAACATAATGACCACCTAACTGTTTAATTCCAATTATAATTATGATAGGTGATAGTAGGGGAGTTGCTAAGAAAAAAATTAATTTGGAGAAGGTCTGCATTTTATTTTTATTCTCAAGTGAATAAATTAATGGGAATATTCCGCAAGAGCATACCGGGATTATGGAAGCATAGAAGAAGGAGATGAACGGGTTTTTAAAAGATTTTATTCTTAACTTTTTCAGAAATGCTGCGACAACTGAAAATACAATGATGAACGGGATAATAGTGATAAAATAAAAGAATATCCCTGAAAAGAAGTATTTTAAATATTCCGTAAAGGGTAGACCAGATTTAATCCCTTCACCATATAAAGGACACTGCTTACAGAATGCTGAAAAAGAATACTTAAACTTCTCAAACAGTAAGGGGACTATAATCAAAAGTGAAATACATAAAAAGATTGCGAAGACAACCTTAATTACTTTCGATTGAAAATCAATCCGTTTATAATATTTGAATTGACTAAAAATAATAAATACGAAGATTAAAATTCCAATATAAGTTTCCATAATAAACCGATTATAACATAAAATATCTGATTATTCAAGCATATTAAGATTTACATTATTAAAGGCTGATAGACAAACTGCTATTTGTCATTGCGAGGAATGAAATGACGCGGCAATCTCGCTTTTTAAAGAACATTATTAATCAATCATTACGAAAGAAAAAAAACAAAAGAAAAAGTAATTTATTATTGATTTTTCCTTGACTTTTACTGGAAATTTTTATATAATCAAAAAGGAAGGAGATAATGTTATTTGAGGTTTAAATCAAATGGATAGAAAGAATTCTGAAAGTAAAATGTATTAAGGAGGATGTTTTTTGAGATCACAGATTGTGATTTTAAATGGTAGTAAAAATTTATGGACACAAATTACGACCATGAAATCAATTTGGTAAAATTATTATGATGAGTGGTTATTGGCAAGATAAAAGGAGACCACTTTTTTTTATTAATATAAAGCACTTAGGAAATGGTTATGGAGTGCATCAGATAAATTTTTAATTTCAATATTTGTCCTTTAAGGACAATTGATAATAGCCCAGCAATTCATTGCTGGGTAGAGATGTCCCACAACACGCACTGTCCCGTAGGGACAGCTGCAGACGCAACTCCATTGCATCTGCAGAAAACAG
>DAOVMD010000359.1 GCA_030630935.1 Candidatus Mcinerneyibacteriota bacterium
GTAAGAGTATCCCGATTGAATTTCATATCCCTGAAATTGATCGGGATCACTGCACTTCGTTTGTGATGCGCTAAAGAATTTGAGACGTTTGAGATAAAATACTCCCCGATTAGGGGAGCTAACTCTTACTGATTACTCGAACTGTTGTTTGCGATAGCAAACAATGCCCCTACTGCTTGTTACAAATATCCAATTAATATACAAATCAAACATCAGGATTATAGTCATCATCTCTCCAATTCTTTGGATTATCTCGAATATAATTTATACAATGGATATAATCCTCTTCATTTCGAATAAGATGATCATAATAATTTCGCTGCCAAAAATTAAATTTATTTAACTTCAGTTGATGGCGCATCGAAGATCTAGCGAAGCGTCCAGGGCCTTCGCTTGAATCTATATAATTCAATTCTTGGTTTGAATTGTTCAACAATTGTTTTATCCTTCCTGTTACTGATGATTTAAAACCTGAAATGAAGGAGGATAAGGATCGTGGTTTCATTTGGGTGATTAAGTCCTGTTGATCAGAGCGAAAACACTTCGTCCCCACTATGTTTTGTAAAATTAAGATTGGGTTATGAATAAATACAATGAAATGTAGATGATTGGGCATAATGGAATATTCATCTAGTTCAATCTCCTTTCTAATATTACTCGAATTAATTAACTCTTCTTTAACAATTATACCGAATAAGTTTTTATACATTTTATTCCCCATTATTCTCCCAAGTGTACACTTTTTCTCAAATGTACATATGGTAATAGAATATACCCAGGAAATACTATAATCAAACCCTTTAAGTCGAATTGATTTTCGATTTAACATCATTATCATCGTCCTTGGGTATTAAATACCCATTGTGGACGCTTCCCAATATAAACATATCATATAATAAGACTAAATGCAAGTAAAACTTAAAAAATGATATAAAAATCAGTAGGGGCTTCCGGCCGGACGCCCTGATTATAATAAGTAAGTCACCCATATGAAAACATCACGAAAATAATTGAATTCTAATAAATTTACTTTAAAATAAAAGAATTATTTACCAAACAATATCTAGCGTGATATTTTTTAAATCTTTATGGGATACTTGTTTCATACGGTAAGGGCGTCCGACCGGAAGCCCCTACTGCTTGGTACAAATATCCGATTTATATGTTCGACATGGGAGGATTAAGTTCTTATGATCAGGGCGTTTTCGGTTAACTCTGTTAACCTCGTTGATAGTAGATAGTAGAGAACTGAGAACAGAGAAAAATTTATCTTATTATTCAGAAAAAGTAAGAGTATCCCGATTGAATTTCATATCCCTGAAATTGATCGGGATCACTGCACTTCGTTTGTGATGCGCTAAAGAATAAGAGACGTTTGAGATAAAATACTCCCTGATTAGGGGAGCTCCCATGAACCACTAAAAAACGGGTTCAGGACTAAAGAACTCTTACTTCTTACTCAAACTGTTGTTTGCAGAGCAAACAATACCCCTACTGTATTTGACAAATAACGTTTATATGCACTCTAAAATATTTTTTCTCAATTATTGACTTTTTACCATAAATAAGTTATAATAGCCCTATAAAGTTGGAGGATTGATTTATGAAGGGAAGATTTATTATAGTATTATGTTTTTTAATATTGATTCCTATATCAATTTGTGCCAGAACTTACAAAGTAGTTTTATTTCAATTTGAGAATCTTGGTTTATCAGAAAAGGATTATAAAATTTCGATGTATCTTTTACGTGATGAGATTGGAACTGTGAAAAGCTTCAAGTTAATTTCGAAGTCACAGGTAAAGAAAGTTTCAGGGGATAAACCGGTTGAAAAGATTGATGATGCGGTTAAATTCGGTAAAAAATTAAATGCAGATAAATGTATAATTGGAAGTTTTATTCAACTCGGTACTAAGGTATTAGTAAGGGTAAAGTTAATTGATTTAAAATCGGGGAACTTGGAATTTCATGATGAAATCGAGAGTAAATCTGTTGAAGATGTGAATTTTGTTATCAAACGTATTGCAATAGGACTTGAGACTAAAGAGAAATTTGAAACTACCACCAATAATGACACCATCACCGAAGACGAAAATGTTGCTGTTAAGAAACAAACGAGTTTTCATTGTTATGGTTTGAAATTGGGTTTTTTATATCCCCGGGAAGATTCTTATGCTGGTAAGGACAGGTTAAGTAATTTCGTTTTTACCTGGCACTTTGAGATACCAAATTTAATTTCCGAGCTTAGTTTTGGAATATCCGGGGCAACCGGTGTATTAGAAACAGTATTTGATATTTCATTATTATATCCCCTGACGAAAAAGGATTTCTCATCTTACATAGGAGGCGGGATTAGTTTCCATTCAATCAGGTTAGAAAGAATGCTACTTGAACCGGAGTATTGGGATTTGAGTAGTGGGCAATTTGCGACTAGGAAAGGTTTAGGTGTGCATGCCTGTGCTGGAGTGATTATATTCAGTACATATAACTTCAGGGTTGTTTTTGATTTAAGAGCATATTGTTCTTCTATTAAAGTGGGTGAACAGCAGAATCAACTTGGTGTTGGATTTACATTTGGTGTATTTAAAAAATAATGGAAAAGGAATTAATAGCACTATAAAGCTGGAGATTGATCTATGAAGGGAAGATTTATTATCTTAGTGTGTTTTTTAATATTAATTCCTATTTCAGTTTGTGCAAGAACTTACAAAGTAGTTTTATTTCAATTTGAGAATCTTGGTTTAAATAACAAGGAATTTAATATTGCAAATCACCTACTTCGTGATGAATTGGAGAACTCCAAGCGTTTTGATTTAATTCCCAATTCCAAATTAAAACAGTTCACTTCAGGTAAACAAGTCTCTGATAAATCAACCGCAGTAAAATATTCACGATTACTCAATGCAGATAAATGTATTATGGGTAGTTTCTTAAAATTAGGAGATAAGATTGTCATCCGTTTCAAGCTGATTGACGTTTTATCAGGTGAAGTTGAGTTCAATGATGAAGTCGAGAGCAAATCGGTTTCAGATTTGAATGTTGTGTTTGCCCGAATTGTTAGGGGTTTGGAAGTTAAGAAGCCATTCGAAAGCACAGCAACGGTAGATACGGTTACATTGGATGAGAGAACCTTATCCCGTAAGCGCGAGAGTTTCTTTACTTATGGTATGAGATGGGGTTTTTTCTATCCGAGAGAAGATAGTTATGGCGGAGAAGACAGGATGTTATTCTTTATTCCTTCAATACAGTTTGAAGTACCCAAATTAATTACCAAGTTTGATTTTGGTTTTGCAATGTCGCTTGAAGTTCTTGAATATTCAATGGATATCTGTTTTATGTTCCCGTTTACAAGGTCGGATATTTGTCCATATCTTTCGTTAGGTATGGGGGTTCATTTTTTATTTATCAAAAGTGATGCACCACCGGGTGAGACCCGGATTGAGGATATTACCGGTAGCGGGTTCGCCTTGAATGGCGGTTGGGGAATGTTATTCTTCAGAACATATAACTTCAGGATCTTATTTGATGTGAAGGGGTATTATTCATTTATTGACCTTGCAGACAAAGCGAATCAATATGGAGTTGCATTCACACTCGGTTTTTATTTTAATAATAAATCCAAGCAGCGCCGGGTTGGAAAATGAAAAATAAATCTGTTCAAAAGTAGATATATGAAGAAGTTCTTTTCTTACTTACGCAGTTTCGGAATTAAATTTATAAGATGATTTTATATAATCAGTTCTTTGACATCTTAATTTCTATATTCTAGTATAAGTTAATATAATACTCTTGTTTATATCCTTTGCTGCTTAAAGAAGCATTCAATCGAACCTTAAGCATTAGTAGCTCTAAAAAAATGCATTGTA
>DAOVMD010000190.1 GCA_030630935.1 Candidatus Mcinerneyibacteriota bacterium
GTATGACTCTGATACCAGTTCTATCTGGTGCTGGATACATCCAGAACCGCGCCCCTGCTTGAATGCCACTCTTATCGATGAATTAATATTGTTGCAACAGCAGCTTACGACGACGTATAAGGAACAGAATCCGGGGTTGGTTCACTCGCTACCTGAGTCGCAGTATTCCATGTAAACCCTGGACTATCTCCAGCAACATACCTTAAATCATAATGCCCACTTGAATTGTTTCCATTCCAACCGTCATCGCCGGGAGCTTGCCATGATAATTCAAACTGACCGGGTATAGTAGCATAATAAAAAACAGAAAGAGTCGCAGCTGCTGGTTCAGTTGTATCACTACCCGGGGCGGTATACCCAAACCAACCCATTATAGCATCAATATAATCAGCTTGTGTATATGGACCATCAATAAAGCACCCAAGTAAAGCATCCTGATATATTGTTTTGAATGTCCCTGCATCATATTCAAGGGCATAATATTCAAGATCACTGCTGTTTTTTAGTAGGTAATTTGAACTCTTTCCTATGTTATCAACGTAGTTATTAAATGAACTTCCCATTGTATCATCGGATAAATACCACCAATCCATACCTGCTGCTACTGAACCGGGTTCCCCGTTTAACCTAGTTATTTCACCAGGTGAATCATCCTGACCTATTCCCTTAAAATTTGCCTGTAGGTAATCTCCATAAAAAGAAGTACCATCTAAATAAGGAGTTGATTCTCCGAGAATGGGTTTAGGTGGATCGTCTTCATTAAAAGTTTGCATTCTACCCAAACTTACACCTTCAAGATAAAGGTTTTTATTATTTGGACCGGTTCCTTCATCAAGCCAATTCTGAATTTTTGTATAAGGAACATCTACCCAATACCCATTAAGGATCCAAGACCACTGAATATGACCTTGTGCAATAAATAAGGTAGTAATTCCGCTTAAATCATACGGTAAATCATCCTTCATATAAGTATATTGATAGTTACTGTCAGATAATGCTTGTGTAATATATGAATCTGTATCCAAATCATCCGGTCCACAGGAATCATTGCCATCCGCATCATAAACTACAACATCAAACTTACCGTATGTGAGGGTTATGGTTTTATCATGAGTAAACTCATTAAGTGAAACGTCTGTATAAGTGATCGATATATCAAACTCGACATTACGTGGAATTGGACAACTGGTAGGAACAGAAATATAAATTGGATTTCCTGAGTTATCATTTGTTGCTTCTGAATTAATTGTTCCGTAAGAAATATTTGTAAAATTAGCCATATTGGTATAAAAATCATCGGTTGTGATCTCAGCAATTTTTACATTTAGTGCTTGAGCACTTCCAATATTCTTTAATGTAATGACTAATTGTGTATTTGATTCACCGGGTTCAATAACCCCGTCACCGGCATTATCATCGATCCAGCCTGCAACAACAATACTTGGAGAAGGAGCAGCATTTAATAGAGCCGCATCTGCATCGATAATACCAAATCCATAATATTCATTATAACTCTGGGATGTTGCATCACCAGGATCACCACCGTTATCAGTATAAATATCGTCATTTATAAGATCATAATCTTTATATTTTGCAGTTTTACGTAAATACAATCTAATATCTGTATTCGAAGCACCTTTACTCTTCATTAGAGCGGCAACACCGGCTACAACAGGACATGAATAAGATGTTCCTGAAGAAACCCAAAATGTAGAGGGTGGATCAACTTCAAAATCACTCGTTGAAGTAGGACAAGTCTCATCTGGAAATGAATAAGAAATGAACTGGGCATTTGTCCCGTAATCATGGGATCCGCCACCAGCCATGACATCAACTTCCCCTTCTTCATCCCCCTGAAATCCGGGAGTTGGTCCATCACCATAACAAGAACCCCAGCTATCGCCGGATTCTTGTGCAGATGCGTGCAAGGTAGGTTCATTGTCAGGGCACATAATAACCCCGTCACTCTCTACTGCACCTACTGCAAGACAATTAACATAACCCGCAGGAAAATGTACAGCGATCCAGCCATTAGCTGTTGATGCAACACAAAAGTTTCCATTAGTTTCGGCATCATTTATTGCAGTTCGTTCAACTGCCGCAGGAAAAGGACCACCAATTGACATGGATGTAACATCTGCTTTCAGCATAGTGGCATAATAAATTCCCTCTACAAAATCAGCAGTGGTTGTTCCAACAGTTTCAATTACTCTTACCGGGATAAGTGAACAGCCCCAAGCAATACCTGCCATTACAAAACTATTTTCTGCATCGGCTGAGTGAATATGAGTAGTTGAAGTACCATGTGATTCACATTCAGGTGAAGGGTATGGGTCAGTATCGTTAGCTATGGTATCTGCACGGTAAACACCATCGTTAGCTACAAGAATACTTGGAGTAACATAGACGGTATTTTGAATTGTATCAAAATCTGTGTAGACATTTGTCATGTGTTCAAGCTCGGGTGATTTCTTATAAGCACCCACATTATCATAAGCACTGCCTGTATCAAGGTTTGCAATCCTGATGTTTGGATCTCCGCCATAATTGCCAACACCCATTCTATCCCAGCCGCCTGGCATATTACATGCACCACCAGTCTTAGAATGACCTGATACATAAGCCTTAATATACCACTGTCCGTCACCCCAAACACCTGCACCATTATAATATGGTTCAGTGGAAGGAGTCCAGTGTAAAATTCTTATATGGTCAAATTCAGCAAATTCAATAGCCGGATCTTTATTCAATTTCTCAAGTAAGGTTACCTTTGTTTCACCTGTCGGAATAGAAACCTTTTCAAAAGCACCACGGCGATGGCGGCAAGAACCTACAATCGTAATATTGTACTTCTTGTTAATTTCTGCAAGTTTTGTATAAACCGATTCGCCTCTGTTCTTCTGATAAAATTCCGGTTTGTATTTAACAATTACATAATCAGCAATAACAGTCATTAATTTACCGGTCTTCGGGTTGCGGATGGTTTCCCATTTATTCTTTCCAATTTGCTTTACTTCTCCTAGTTTAGGAAGCATTGACTGTTTGTTTTTTCTATAGGGAACTTTCAAACCAAAATTGATAGACTCCTGCTTAGTATCTTTAACTAAGTGAGTTCTTACTTTTGGTTCTTTTTCTTTTGATTCTTCATTTTTTATCTGCGTTCCCTCAGGATGGTCTCTAACCACCGAGTCGATCTTTTTAATGATTGGTTTCTGTGTCTTCGCTCCAACCGTCTCAGTAGGTTGAAACAATATAAAGACACAACAGAAAACTAATAGTAATACCAAGTACACTTTTGTTTTCTTCATGTTGCTACCTCCGTTTTATGATTAACGACTTATAAACGTGCAATCTTTATGCCAATAAAAACATAAAACCCAATTCAATAGATAAATAACTGAATATTGGGAGTCAATAAAAAATATTTTAAATTAAGAACCTTTTCTTTATACAAAGTTTTGAGTTTTATTTCAGTTTTTTGAAATTTCAATTTTGGGGCTTTTAAATTCGACCTCCCTGTAAACACAAAAAATTAACAAAATATAAAATTTTCAAATCTCAATATCAGGTTATTTTAAAAATCTAAATCTGATAAAAGAACATGAAAGATTGCCAATATCAAAGTCCACAAATCGCCTACCTATCAGGACTTGTGCTGTCTTGTAAGCCGTATCCAAACCAATCAATAGGGTAAGCTAAAGAAAAATTAAAAACACTTCTATAAGGTCTTTAGAACGACTTTGAAAAAACATTTTGCACAGAATCAATTATATTTTAAAGGTATTTTTATGAATTAAAAATTTCAGACTTTTTAATAATATATTTTTAGGGATTTATAATTTTTTCGATTTCTAAATCTTTATACTCAATTTTCTTATATTCTTTCATATATTCACTTATTATTTTTCTGTTTATCTTACCCCGTAAATCACGTTCAAATTCTCTTTTTATAAACTCCTTTTGTTCTTTAAAACCCCAGATATTATCCAGTCTAATTATTGCCCAACCTTGATTATAAAGAAATGGTTCTGAAATATCCCCAACTTTTCTAAGTTTATCATAACCAATATTTTCAAATTCTTGTGGAAATTTACCCCTAATAATTAACCCTAATGCTCCGCTATTCTTTCGAATATAATCAACACCATTGTAATATTCTTTGGCAAGGGTTTCGAATTTTTCTCCCCTTTTCAATTTTTCTGCAATCATTTTAATTTCTTTCTCAACCTTTTTAACCTCTTGTTGATCATTCACATCATTTACTACACGGAGTATCTCTGAGAAAGATCTTTTTTCAAATTTCACCTTATTTAACTTATAGAAATTCTCCAATTTCTTTTCATCAAATTTATATTTATTGTCTACTTCTTTAATAATCATTGTTCTAATTAGAGCTTCTCTTGTTTTTATTTCCATTTCTTTTTCGAGTTTCTCTTTTTCAATTAGATAATCTACATCTTTATTATAATCTAAATCGATTGCTTTATCATATAGAATTTTTTCTTGTAAAAAAAGCTTCAAGTTGTCTTTTATTAAATCTTTATTCTGCAGTATGGCTTCTGTGTTTGTGATTGCAATCATTCTATCAAGAAATTCTTTCCTCGTAATTGAATAATTTCCAGATGAAATTAGAATTGGATTATCATCAAAAACGAGTTCATTATTCTTAGAGTCTATTGAAGGCGGGACAGGATTTTTTGAACAAGAAGAAAAAATAATAATTGAAATAAAACTTATGATTGAAAAATATACAAATATTTTTTTCATTTACTTTTTAAAATTAAGGATTGAATTAATCTCCAGCTTGAATTTTATAACTTAAAGTATCTGAGTTTCCAATATTATCTGTTACTGAAATATCAAAATAAATATCAATGTCATAAGGGGGATCTTCCTGCATTGTAAATAAAAATGTATTAGTAGTACTAGTATCGCTTACTGAAGAACTAACAGGAAGAATTGTATATGTATAGGTATCCGGAAGTTCAAGTTGAGTAAAAAAGTCAAGGAATTTTTCTACCTGGCAATCAAAATTCAAAGAAGTATCCGGATGATCTACATCATAAGCAGTAATTGTAATAGTTGATGTATTTCCTGAGGGCCAAAAAATATAAGTGTCAGATATGATAAATGCTGTTTTATTTTCTATTCCTGTTATTACTGGATCATGATTAATCACTCGTAAAGTTTTATATCCTTCAACTGCAGCGCCTGTTGAATCTTCTACTTTTGCATAGATGTTATAACTGCCAATTGCAAGGGGTGCAGTCCAGATTGCCATAGTTGAAGAAGTTACTTGAAAAGAACCTCTATTCTGTTCTTCACGGAAAGTGATTGTTAAATCATCTCCATCGTCGTCTTTTGCAACAACAGAAAGTGTAGTAGTAGATAAACTTGAAATCACTGCCGGATATATAGTGAGCTCTCCTAATCTCGGGAAAGTATTATATGACGGGATAGTTGGGTTCTTTTGAGGGTCTACACAACCCGTTAAAGCGATAAGAGAAACGATAATTATTGAAGTTAGGATTAAACCTAAAAAAATCTTTTTACTCATAATAATTCCTCCGTTGGATTATTAACATTTTAAAGATTATAACATAAAAATTATTAAATGTCAATAAAAAAAAGCAAAATTTTAGAGATAAACAAAAGAGTATATCTGATGACTCCATTTTGTCATTGCGAAGGAAAGATGAAGTATTTCATCTTGACTGCGGCAATCTCGCTTTTAAAAGAACGTTTGTTTGTCATTGCGGAGAGCAAGCTCTCTTTGTGATGACCGCGGCAATCTTGTGACATTTGAAAACAAAAGAATTGTATCCCAAACAAATTAGGGGCATTGTTTTCCTCCGGAAAACAACAGTTTGAGTAATCAGTTAGAGTTTGCTCCTCTTACGGGGAGTATCTTACAAATAACGTCTCAAACCCTAACCCTATCTCTAACTAAAAAATTAAAATAACTATTTTTCTTCTATCTACTTTCTATAAAACAACTGTTCCTGCGCCCAGATACCCTAACCAAGTGCGTGGTTCTGGGTCTGCTCTCTGCTCTCGGTGAGGTTAACAAAGTTAACCGAATTTGCCATTTATGGCTACTATGAAAATGATTCGTAGCCTGGGGCTTCAGCCCTAGGAAAACGATAGAAGAATATTCGACATTTATGTCGAGTTATGAAAACAATAATTTTTCCTTTTTTTTGTTCTCTTAAGTTCTCGTCAGTTCCCTGTCAATTTAAAAAGTTTGAGCGAAGCGAATTCTTTGTTTTGTCGAGTAGGCGTATCGTCCTCCTAAATTTAATAGTGAGAACGACCGCCCCTCACAGAACCCGCCGTGCGGTTTTCCCGCA
>DAOVMD010000430.1 GCA_030630935.1 Candidatus Mcinerneyibacteriota bacterium
GAGTAATCCTTCCGGAATTCCTCCGCAGTTAACCGGTACAAATCTAAATGATGCCCTGGAACTATTATAATGTATCGCTCTTGCGACCAATTCTTTACCTGTACCGCTTTCTCCGGTGATTAAGACTGTAGCAATAGTAGTTGTGGCTTTTTTTATGTTTTTCAAAACATCATTTATTACCTTTGATTCACCAATTATTTCGTGAGTTAATGCGATTACTTTTTTTGTTTCCTTCTTTTTTGAGGTTTTCATTTTCTGTTTAGCGAGTACTTTTTCTACTATTGTAAATAATTCATCATCAGTAAAAGGTTTGGTTAGATATTCTTCTGCTCCGAGCTTTACTGCTTTTACAGCAGTATCAACAGTTGGATATCCGGTAATCATCATGATCTCGATTTCTTTATAGTTTTCTCTAACATGTCTCACCAAATCGAGTCCATTAATCCCAGGCATTTTTAAATCTGTGATTACCAGGTCAATTTTGGAAGATTCTAAAATATTAATTGCTGAATCAACAGATGATGCGGTGAAAACATTATAACTTTTTGAAGTTAGGTTTCTTTTTATTAATTCTAAGGTTTCTTTCGAATCATCTACAATTAAAATTATTTCTTTATTCTTTTTCATTTAGGATTCTCTCCTGTCGTTTTTCTTGGGAATGTTACTGTAAATACAGTACCTTTTCCCAACTTACTCTCAACCTTAATGTTTCCACGATGAGCTTTTATTATCCCGTGCACAACCGGTAGTCCCAGACCTGTTCCTTCATTTATATCTTTTGTAGTAAAAAACGGGATAAAAATTTTCTCTAATGTTTCTTCATCCATTCCTATTCCATTGTCCTTTATAATTAAATAGACATTCTGCATATCTGAATATGTTTTTATTAAGATCTCCCCGCCAGCTTGAATTGCTTGAATTGAGTTTACAATCAGGTTTACCAAGACCTGGTTTAACTGGGAGGTATCAGCAGTGATTTTAGGAAGGCGCGGCTTTAACTCCTTCTTTAAGTTAATCCCTGCCCTATCACATCTTGATTCAAGGAAATATATTCCATCTTTAATAATATTATTCAAGTCAACCTTCGAGTTTTTCGGCGGGAGCTGCTTTGCAAAATACATAAGCTTTTTTATAACCTCTCTTGAATGCAATGAGGCTTTGATAATAACTTCAATATCATCTTTCACTTGAGTATTAATATCAGAATCCTTTTTTACTAATTGAGCATAACCAAGGATATTACCTAATGGTTCATTTAATTCATGAGCCACACCTGCTGCAAGCTGACCTATTGTTGCTAATCGATCCGCGTGCCGTAGCTGATCCTGTAATTTCGCCTTTTCCTCAGCCCGCTTTCTTCTTTCTATTAAAACAGAAACTTGTTTTGCAATTGTTTCAATGA
The DNA here is from genome assembly GCA_030630935.1 of Candidatus Mcinerneyibacteriota bacterium. Lineage (GTDB taxonomy): Bacteria > AUK180 > AUK180 > JAQVHJ01 > JAQVHJ01 > DAOVMD01. Next base: position 1,403 of record DAOVMD010000430.1, read on the forward strand.
GATCCTTCTCCTCCTGGAGAAAGAAAATATCTTCATCAGATTTTTTATTTTCTTTATAAAAGACTTCAACTCTTCCTATATTTATATTCTTTTCTACAATATAAGATCTAATTGAAATTGAAGTTTCTTTAAAGACTTGAGTTTGGAAAGATTTGTTTTCTAATATTATTCTAGCAGAAGTAATTTCAGGATATTGAAAAGATGGGGGAATAATATTAACGATTTTATTAAAGGCAATATCCAGGCTCATTTCTGATTCCTCAAGGATCTTTGCAATTCCATATAAACAGGTAAGCTCCTTAATCCTTTCACATAAAGCAGATTGAGCCTGTCTGTCATCGATTGCCACTCCTAAAGTTTGGATAACTCCTTCATAAAACTCAATGTCTCTTGCAGTAAAAAAATAAGGGGTCTTACTTTTCATAATAAGTAATCCGACATTATTATCGTTAATTAAAAATCTAATAATAGAAATCGTTTTATATTTCCCCTGAATATTTAAACCTTTCGGTTGCTTCTTTGAGGTTGTAGAATTTAAGAATAAGGGTTTTGATGTGTCTCCAATCCAGAAACTGCCATTCTTTGAAAAACAACTTAATGAAGGATCTATCTTTTCTTGAAAAACCATTAGGGCTATCCTGGATATTTTCGGACCAACAGTCCTATTTAAAAAAGGCTTAATATTTTTACTTTTCTCAAATGGAATAAGCTTAAAATGATAAGTCTGTTTCTTCTTCTCTTTAATCCAATGATAATTTTGTTCGTTACCGTGCATGATTATTTCAATTTCATCACAATTTGAAAAACCAAATAACATTTCTGAAAACTCAATCAGGAACTCAACGATTGGAACTCCCTTGTTGGCTAATCGAAGTATGTTTTTTGATAATGCACAGAAATCCTTATAAAATTTCTTGTCGGTATTTTTCATTTCATCTCTTTTTTAAGTAATAATTGTACTATAATTATCTGATCTTGTCAATAAAATAATATTCGATAACAAGCTTATGTTATCTTCTTAACGGATTTAACCTGATCTATAAAAGTATGGAAATCAATATCCATTAAAGAGCTGATTAAATATTTCTGTATAGTTTTTAGTAGGAATTCATCTTCTTCCGGGAGAAGTCCTTTTATGATCATTTTGGAAAATTCAAAAAAGAATGTATTTTTGATATTTTGCTTGTTTTCAGGAATTAACTTTTTATATCGTCTGAAATAGTTCTTAAATTCAAGATATTTACCCTGACATTCAGAATTTATTCTATCCCTCTTATTAATATCTGTTTCTTCAAATACAATATCAATTGCAAATCCAATCGTGATGTCTTCAAGCGCAGGAATAAATTCATCGTTCAATTCCTCCGTAAGGTGACCTATTGCGTAACGTTCCGCAAGGTATAGATAAAAAAATAGAAACCCAATTAATAACTGAAACCATTTACGCTGATCATGGTCAGTTTTTTGAAAGTTCTTATGGTTCTCTTTCAGATACTTCCAAACTTTACCGGCACCGTCGTAAGAATACTTGAAGACCTTCTTCAGAAAATCTCTAACAAATTCTTTATCGAAGATTCGAATCCAATCCATTTTTTCCCCTTAATCTTTGTATGTAAATGATAACATAAAGATTAAATAGTTTCAA
>DAOVMD010000083.1 GCA_030630935.1 Candidatus Mcinerneyibacteriota bacterium
TATACACACAAAAACCTTTAATGTGGTATATAAGTGTATGTAAGGGAATAAACCAACTGTTAACTTGTATCCCCCGCATAAACCACTTAGGTTAAATCAATAAACTTATAACAACACATTATTATGATAACAAAAAACAAAACAAAAGTCAAGGAAAAAATCAGAGATAGAACCTACCGATGAGAAACTGACTGCAGAACACTTGAACACATGCAAAGCATGCATTTTTAATAAGTCTGGAACTATTTTATGCAACCTTATATCTATTCGATTCCCGGAGTTAACTAAATCTTAGTTTGCATTTCATAATGTTTTATGTTACAATATCAGTAGAAATTAATTACTATTAAAAATGGAGCTAACACTATGAAAAAAATCATTATTTTTATTATTGCAATTTCTTTAGCAGTTGTGTTCTCGGGATGTTTTGATGTTGAGAGGAATAACCCGTTCGATCCTGATTCCGATTTGCCTTCTTCGGAAAAGCTTGTAACTTTAAAAGGGCATACTTATAGAGGGTGGTCAGAACAAACTTTATCTAATGTTAAAGTTGAAATTGCAGGACATTCGACTTATTCAGATAGCAATGGCTATTATGAAATACCAGTAAAGCCCGGAACATATACAATTAAGTCATCAAAAAAAGGTTGGGCAACTGAAAGTTATCAAGTATCAATAAATGCTTCGAAAAACTCTTCACAGTTAGAAGATATTTCAATGTTTATTTGGTATGATTATTTTGATACCTATGCTACTAACTCTCCACCACCGCAAGCTAATCCTTGGTATTATGATGTTTCATCCGGTGCAACCGGAAGTGGAATGGTATTAATCTTGGATGCGGTCGGATACCCTGAAATGAATATTTCCTTAAGTTCAACTGATACTGGTGCTTATTCACGAGTTGACCTCGATCATATTCCTACGGAGAGTGCTGATTATTCTGAAGTCACAACAATCTCTCTCGGATTAATATTTCATAATCCAACAGGAGCTGCTACAGAATATTATATCTCATATAATGACGTAAGTGCTAATAATTGTGTAGTTATTATTTCTAATGTTGCAACATATGGACTTCAGGTATACGACCCCTCTGGGTTAATCTACTCTGAAGCTACATTTACAAGATGGGGTGAACTCCTTTTTCTTGACCTTTATGTGGACCCGGCTGATCATTATTCTGCGTTTTTTGGTATGTACGATGCTAATGGAACAAATGTGATTCCATTTCAAGCTGTTAGCTTTCCTAATGAATTTATCTTTTCAAAAGTATTTTTTAATCTCCTATTTCATCCGTTTGGAGCAACTAAAGTTGAAGGGGATATATCTGTGTTCTCTGTCAATTTGTATTAAAGAAACACCGATTGCGGCTGATAAAAATAGAATACCTGAAAATACTCAAGGATCAAAAGTAAATTTCAATCGTCTATAATAAAAAAACAATTCACACAGATAATCCATAAATAATTAAAATCATTTCAACAAATATCATATTCTGTTCTCTGATACGGAGTCCGGTATCCAACGTGGTACTGGATCTGCTATCTATGAGGTTAACGAAGTTTAACACAAGTAACTTCTTTTTAAATTTTAAGTGCATATAAAATGCATCGATTGGAGATGACTTTCTGTATGATACCATGAAGGAGCATGAATAATAAGACAATGATAGAAAAAGATTAAATAGTTGTTTCCATTTTAAAAGTAATTAATCTCTGCTATCTGTTCTCTGCTATCTGCTATCTATGAGGTTAACAAAGTGAACCGAATAGGTTTGCATTTTGCAATATTATATGCTATAATATTAAAGGAATCTAATAATTATTAATTTGGAGGTATCCATTATGAAGAAAGTTTTAATTTTTGTAATAGTTATTTCTTTAGCTGTTATGTTCTCGGGCTGTTTCAATGTTGAGAGAAATAATCCGTATGATCCCGATGCGGATCTACCTACTGAAGAAAAAGCGGTAACTATTGTAGGAACTGTTTACCGGGGTTGGTCTGATTTTGAATTATCCGGAGTAGAAATCACAATTGGAGGACAGACCACAACCTCTGATTCAGAAGGTCGATACGAATTAGCTCTTTTACCGGGAAACTATACTTTGAAAGCAAAAAAAGACGGATTTATTACAGAAGAATATCAAATTAATGTTAGTGCATCAAAGCATAGTACTCAACGAGAAGATATTTCAATGTTCATATTCTTTGAATATTGGGATTACACAACTTATCAGCCACCCGGACCTCCATGGAATAATGACCCAAATCCTTCTGGTGTGGGCTGTTCTGCTACTGCATTAGTCTTAGATGTAGGCGGAGGATATCACGCCATGAACATGACGATATTTGATGACGTAGACGGATCATCATTTATCGATGTCTGGGCTAATGGTTATGGACAAATAAATCCGAATCCGGCTAATGTGGCTGTCTTTACCTGCGGATTTGAGTTTCATTCCGGATTTGCTAATTCCGACTTTCTTTGTGGAATTGTAGATATACAAAATGCGAATCCATTCTTTGCTATCAGATATGATGGTGCACATTTATACTACTATACAGAAACTACCGGACCAATTGATACAGAATTTATTCCAGTGCTTAATACAATTTATATCCTCGAAGTATTGGTTAGCCAGGACCGGCAGAATGGAGCAATTATCTTTTATGATGTCAATTATAATCCGATTAAAACAATTCTTGTTCATTTCTCAGACAGGAACATTGAAACAGTTGATTTTATTGGGTTTGGTCTTTATGGCAATGGCTCAACAACCGCTCAGTCTTCGATATCAATACATTTTATTGAAGTATATTAATTTAAAATTATAGAATTGATAAATCTATAATTTATTATTATGTTCAAAGTTATAATTAATTAGTCAGTACTGGGAGAGGAAATATACACGTCCTTAGCCTTGAAGTATATTAAACCGGTACATTTTAAATGCAGAGCGAAGCGATGCTATGTTCTCTTCCAGTCTCCCGATACGCTTCGCTATACGGGATCTCCTCTCTACGATCGTCGACCTGCTGAAGAAATATTTCTTTATTTTTGTTTTTCTTTTCTTCTTTTGTTTTATATTTTTTTATCAAATGGGTGTTTTATTTCTTATGGTCAGGGCGCCCGGCCGGTCGCCCCTACTGCATTGTCATAAATAATGCAAAAGCATTCTTCACTATTCATTGTTAATTATTCATTCTTAATTGCTGAGCGAAGCGATGCTTTAAGTTCTCTTCAGTTCTCTTCAGTTCTCCCGATACGCTTCTCTATCGGGATCTCCTCTCTCCGTTCGTCGACCTGCTAAAGAATTATTTTTGCATTCAATAGAATCTTCAAGCAACAAACGCTCTAAATAAATATAAACAAGATTAGTAAGTTACTTATAAGTCTTTTTAAAGTCAATGTTAATATTTTTTTTCTTTATTCTTCTTTTGTTTCTTTAGTTCTCTTCGATTCCCTGTTAAATATTTTTTGTTTAATTCTTAGGTCCAAAATTCGTTTTCGTTATAATTCCATTGTTTCAATATTCCTTTCAGTGTAATATTATACATTGCATAGTATTCAAGCGCAAACGGAATGAATCCGAAGAAACCGAGGATTGGCATTTCGAATATTTTAAACATTACAGGATATGGTATATCATAGTACCATTTAGTAATTGTCCAATAGTTCCAGAACTCCCATAGAAAGCCGCATATAACACCTGATATAATCAGTGAGATGAACCTTCCCGGTTTTCCATTCTCGAACGGTGTTAACCAATTCGGTGCACCCAGAAACTGGTTAACTGGTTCCAGCAGCATAAAGAACCCCATCCAGACCGCCGGAGCAGTCCAGAATGCGAGGTTAAATTCAATATTAAATAATCTCTTCAGGAGAAAGTTTCCGAAGAATGTTATCGTAATAAAAATCAAGCCAAAAAACATTGTCCAAATTTTATATCGAGTTGAATATTTATGTTTTTTTAATTTAATATCTTTAAAGAAATATAGCTCAAGAACTTCTGCTGTGAACATCATTCCCGGGCCAATTGTTGCGAATGCCCAGAAGTACCCGAGCATTCTCATAAATAAATTTTCAGGCATTCCTATATAAATCCAATTTTTCATGTAAAGATTATAGAACTCAAAAATGTACCAGAATATAATGCTCAGAACTCCAAACAAAATAAATAATCCGACCTTATTCAACAGCATTGATCTTCCTTTCTTCTTAAAAATCAGGGCATCCATCATTAAGATATACCCTGTCCATTGAATAGGTGTGAAGTAGAGCGGGATTAACCAAACATTCCGAAACATTAAAATCTGAGCGATTATAATTATTGCAAGTCCAATAAAGAAATGTACCGGAATTTTTCGTTTCAAATTCAAAACCCCCTGATCTTAACATTGTCGATTTTACTATCCAGGATTAATTTAAATTCTTTTAATTTTGACTGTGGGTATGGTTTTAATTCCTGGTACTCATCAGCAAAAGTTTTTTTATTTATAAACTGCTGAAGCACAATTGTTTTTGCTGGTGCTAACCATTCCCTGATTCGGGTAATATCATCCTCATCTACTAAACCCGGGACCGAAGTGATTCTGAATTCATATTTCTTAAATTGCTTTACAATCTCAATGCTTTGTGTGATTTTAGAAATATCAAAATCAACTCCAATCGCACGGGAATAATTTTCGCGGCTGGTTTTAATATCCATTGCAATAAAATCCAGATTACCCTCTTCAACTAAATCCCTGAGCAATTCGGGGTTACTGCCATTTGTATCTAATTTAACTTTGAATCCGAGGTGTTGGATTTGTTTTATAAAACCGGATAGATCTTTCTGAAGCAAAGGTTCTCCACCAGTGATCGAGACACCATCAAGTTTCCCTACCCGTTTATTGAGAAATGAGAAAATCTCTTTTTCCGGAATAAGCTCATCATTATTAAATGGGATAAGTTCGGGATTATGACAGAAAGGGCAGCGAAAATTACAGCCTTGAGTAAATATTACTGCTGCTAAGATACCTGGATAGTCAATTAAAGATATTGGCAGTAGGCCGGTTACCTTCATTTACATTAAGAAGCTTTGCTCTGGAGTAATTTAAATTGATAATATTTTCTATCTTTAAACTCTTCTTTCTTGCCCTTATTCCAATTCTTAACAGGTCTAAAATATCCAACAACTCTGGAATAGACTTCTGACTCAACTCCACATTCCGGACAATTAAAATGTTCACCACGGATATATCCGTGATTTTTACAAATACTGAATGTTGGTGTAATTGTGTAATAAGGCAGGCTGTACTTACTTGCTATTTTCTTTACTAATGCTTTACAGGTATCCCCATCAGATAATGATTCACCAAGGAAAATATGAAGAACGGTTCCACCTGTATATTTTTTCTGAAGATCATCCTGATGGTCAAGTGCTTCAAATACATCGTTTGTATAATTAACCGGTAGAGCACTCGAATTGGTATAATAGGGTTCATCAGTTCCTGCTTGAATTATATCGGGATATTGGTTCTTATCAATCCGTGCAAGGCGATATGAGGTGCCTTCGGCAGGGGTAGCTTCAAGATTATAAATGTTCCCGGTCTCAGTCTGGAAATCCTGAATTTTATTTCTCATGAAATCTAAAACTTCAATGCCGAATGCCTTGCCTTCAACAGATGCAATACTGGTTTGCATAAAATTTAATATGGATTCGTTCAAACCAACAAGACCAATTGTTGAAAAATGATTATCAAATGTTTTTAAATAGCGTTTGGAGTATGGCAATAAACCATTCTCAAGATTCTTATCTACAACACTTCTTTTAATCTCAAGTGAGAACTTTGCAAGATCCATTAACTTTTCCAACCTCTCAAAATACTCAGGCTTGGTCTTTGAAAGATAACCTAACCTTGGCAGGTTAATTGTAACAACTCCAATTGACCCGGTTGATTCTCCTGCTCCAAATAACCCGCCCGTTTTATTCCGCAACTCGCGAAGGTCAAGCTGAAGCCTGCAGCACATTGACCTGACGTCGGATGGGTTTAAATCGGAATTAACAAAATTCTGGAAATAGGGAAGACCATATTTTGCAGTCATCTTAAATAGGATATTGGCATTCTCTGAGTCCCAATTAAAATTTTTCGTGATATTATACGTTGGAATAGGGAAAGTGAAAACCCTACCATTTACATCGCCTTCTTCCAGAACCTGGAGAAAGGCACGATTGATGATATCCATCTCAGGCTGGAAATCAGAATATGTAACATCAAGACGTTTCCCTCCAAAAATAACATTATCATTTTTTAAATCATCCGGAACAACCCAGTCAAAAGTCAAGTTAGTAAAAGGAGTCTGCCCACCCCAGCGTGAAGTGATATTAAGGCCAAAAACAAACTGCTGTATTGATTGCTTAACCGCTTCGTAAGAAAGATTATCAAAACGGATAAACGGTGCAAGGTACGTATCAAATGAAGAAAAAGCCATCGCCCCTGCCCATTCATTCTGGAGAGTTCCCAGGAAATTAACCATCTGCCCCAAAGCAGTTTCCAAATGTTTTGGCGGACCTGATTCAACCTTACCATCAACTCCATTAAAACCCTCTTCTAATAACTGGCGAATTGACCAGCCTGCACAATAACCCGCAATCCCCATTGAAAGATCATGAATATGAAAATCTCCGGAAATATGTGAGTCGGCTATATCTGAAGGATAAATTGTACTTAATGTATAATGTGCTAATACCGAACCGGCTGAATGAAGCATCAAGCCCGATATTGAATAATCCGAATTGCTATTCTCATTAACCCGCCAATCTGATTGACCTAAATACCCATCGATAGTCTTATCAACTTCCATAATTACTTTACGAAGCTGGCGCATCTTAGAATGCTGGGCTCGATAAAGAATAAATGCTTTAGCTGTCTTTGCAAAACCGTTGTCCATTAAAACCTGCTCCACTACATCTTGAACATTTTCAACTGTAGGGACCATGCCCTCTTCTTTAAACGTAGCTTCTAATAACTCATTTACATCATTCGTAAATCTTAACGCAATCTTCTTGTTTCCTTCCCTAGTCGCTAAAAAAGATTTGTAAATCGCGCCAACTATCTTGTTCTTCTTGAAACGGTCTATGGTGCCGTCGCGCTTTTGAATCTTGGTTAACTTCTTTGGCTTCTCAAAATTAATATTAAAATTGGTAAGCATCTAAACCTCCTCCTCCGTGGGTTGTGAGTTAAATCTACGCAATTCTACAGTTTCATTCTAAAAAAGCAACGTTAAATATAAAATACCTTCATACACAACATATAGTAAAATATTTCAGTATGAGCTAATTATAACACAAGATATTGTTATTGTCAACGCGTTTTTATTTTTCTTAATTTACTCCCAATATGAGAATATTTACAGGGTCAGAGGATTTGTTATATTAAAAATCATTAAAATTTGCTGCGAAAAAATAGCTTTGGAATGCATTGATAAGTTTACGAATCAATGCAAAAGAGAAAAAACCTTGCATCGATTAACATCGATGCATTCCGATAGAATTGTTTTACTTAATTTGAACTTGTTGTAATATGAAATCTGGGACCGGAAACGGTTTCGACTTGTTCAACTATATCATCAATACTTAATTCGATATCTTCAGATTCGTCTTCCTTAATTTCACCAAACTTCCTTAATAGCCTGACTAACCTGACATCGAGTGAGTGACCTGACTTATATGCTATTATATGACCTTTTACGGGGTATCCGCAGAGATATAGGTCACCAATTAAATCCAGGATTTTATGCCGGACAAATTCATCTTTATAGCGTAATCCATCATTTAAAATATCTGTATCCGTAAGAACAATTGCATTATCAAGTGACCCGCCTTTTGCCAGACCATTCTTTCGAAGGTAACTTACTTCATCAAGAAAAGTAAATGTCCGGGCTTTACTAATATCATTTATGAAAGTTTTTTCATTTATCTCAAAAAAAGCAGTCTGTTTATTTAGAATTTCCCGGCCAAAATCAATTGTGTAATTTATCTTGAAATCATTTGAAGGCATAAAAATCAAATGTTTATCACCCTCATCAACTTCTGCAGGTTCTTCTAAAATTAAATATTTTTTTATTTGATCCTGTTTCTCAATTCCAACTTTTAAAATCTTCTTTACAAACTCTAACGCACTGCCATCTAAAATCGGCATTTCAATGGAATTAACTGAAATATATAAGTTATCTATTCCTAAACCACTCAATGCCGCCAGGAGATGTTCAACCGTAGATATCATACAGCCTTCTTTTCCTAAAGTTACTGCATACCTGGTATCAACTACATTTTCAACAATTGCCTTTATTGGAATACGTTTATTGTCCTTCTGATATAAAAAAACTATTCCCGTATCCGGCGGGGCAGGATGTAAAATCAATTGTGATAACTCCCCGCTATGGAGAGCGATACCTGTTATCTTGAGTTCGTCCTGTAGTGTTTTTTGAAATGCCAAAGTTCTTCCTTGTTTGTATAATATATGGCAAGTCTTATGCCAAATAAAACATATAACTAATATTATCTCAATATTTTACCAATATCTCGATACTTCCTAACCCTATAAACTAAAAGACCGCTCTCCTTAATCCCAAATTACCCAAAAAACTGTGTTAATTGTTCACACTAATACTTGAAGAAATGGGGGTGAAGGGTGAAGTTTTCCAATATTTAGAGACTTACGGTGTGTCGATTATTCTAAAGTGGTAAATTAAGAATAAATAAATGATATAAATAATTAAAATTAAGATACTTTCAATGCTCACAGTTCGTTTATGTTTTCTTTTATTCATGATCCCGAATGAAACGATTGAAGCCATTAAAACGAAGACTCCAATTGAGATGATATGAGAATAAGAGACATCGTGAAATAGCGGGTTTCTAAAGTAGAATATGTCAGAAATACAAATAATCAATAGGTTAAAGAGATTTGAGCCGAAGATATTTCCAATTGCCATATTTACAGAGTTTATTTTTCTAATAGCTTGAATTGAGACTACGAGTTCCGGCAGTGATGTTGCGAGTGCGAGGAACAGGCTTCCTACAAAAGTATGTCCAAGAATTAAACTTGAGTATTTCAATTTAAGTTCAAACAGTGCGATTTTATCAGCTAATATAGACATAATAATTCCGAGGATTACAATCAGTGCTCCAAAGAAGATAAATCTAAATATAACCGTTTGTTTACTCAGGTGCAGATATTTCTCTTCAACTGGTAAGGATTCTTCATCAAAACTCAAGTCTTTCATATAGAATTTGATTCCGGTGAAATACCCTATAAAGATCAAGATTGACGCTCCTGATATAAAGCCAACAGAAAGGTCCGGGTAGAAATTAATACCGAGGAAATTAACCGGTTTAACATTTGTAAAGAAGACTATTTGCAGTAGAATTATTCCTGTAATAACCAGGGATAATTTAATTGCTTTAATATAATTTTTATGTATTACATTAAATATGGAATTTCCAATAAAAATCATTTCTATTACAAAAAGAATTGTCAGATTAAAAATATTACTCCCGATAA
>DAOVMD010000281.1 GCA_030630935.1 Candidatus Mcinerneyibacteriota bacterium
AACATTTGAACTCTTTATTGTGGAGCGAAGCGAAACTATGTCAAAGAACTGATTTATATTAAATCATCTTATAAATGAACTTCCGAAACTGAATAAGTAAAAAAAACTTCTTCATATATATACTTTTGTGTAGTTTTATTTTTCATATTCTTTCATAACATTTTTCACACTACCAGATTTGCAATTGTACTTCTCTATTTTTTACACATCAAAGTAAACGTCAGTGGTATTTTATCTCTATACTCGGGTAAAACCCACCAACCATCGTTATCTTTAATCATTTCCGGGAATCCTTTATAGAATAGTTTATCATATTCATTCAAGAACTCCACTTTCAAACCGGCATTAATTAAAGCATTCACAATATCACCTAAACTCCATTGCCATTCAAAAGATGGATTCTTTGTGATATAGTTTTCATCAGAATAATCAGGCCATTCATCATCCCAGACAGTTGGTTCAGCCCGATGGAAATATGAATACTTTACATTCATCCCCAGTTGCTCGTCATCGAAAATATGACTTGTAGGATGACTCTCCATAATATAAAATCTCCCACCGGGTTTCAGGAAGTGAAAAACTAACTTTCCCCAGGCATCAATATCCTTCAGCCAGCATAAAACTCCCTGGGAAGTATAAACAATATCAAATTGCTCATTGAGATGTTCTTTTAAATCATAAACATTACAACAGATAAACCTGGTTTTCATTTTTAATTCATCTCTCAATTGCTCAGCAAGCTCAATGGATTTATCAGAAAAATCAATCCCTGTTACAATCGCGCCTTCACGTTCCCAGGATAATGTATCATGACCGAAATGACACTGTAGATGCAGAAAAGTTTTTCCATTAACATCACCTAAGTCCTGCAATTGAATTTTATCGAGTGCGGTCTTTCCGGTTCTGAACCCGTCAACATCATACGATTTAAAATGAACAGGTGCAAGCTCATTCCATAATTTTTTATTACTGGCTTCGGCTTTTTTAAATTGATTATCCATTTATAATACCTCATTTATTTTACATTTTACAAAATCAGCGAAGGCGTTCAAGTCTTTTGAGCTAAACTCACTCTCTTCCTGGTCGCCTAAATAAATCTTTAATGCTGTTTCAGCGGTTTTATTAAATGGATCCGGAAGATTTTTAACAGCCCATTCACCACCTTCTTTCTTTGAATTTATTACTTTTTCTTTTAAATAATAATAAATCCTGCTTAGAGATAATATCCCATAAATAGGATTTTTATGAATTGACTTTTCGATATCTTCAATATCATAAAGCAAGGACTTTATATAATCTGATTCAGAGGGAAGTTTGAAAACTTTTTTTATTGGTTCCCCAAATAAAGTAATTCCCCGATGATAAGTTATTGTGAAATGAGCTGCAAGATCCTTGTCTGTATCATCTCCGCAAATATAATTAGAGTATGTTTTATATCTCTCATTATGTTCATTCGAATAATGAAGCTCAAACGGTGTGTCAAATTTAAAATCGGTAATTGCAGAATGAAGTACTAAACTAAATTCCAGGTTCTGATTGGATATCTGCTCTGAATCCTGAGGATTAATTATCTCTTCTATAATAGCTCTCTTTGTTTTAAAATCAATATTATCTTTCACAACTACGAGTAAATCAACATCACTCATTTCGGGATTAAAACACCCCATTGCAAGTGACCCGTGGAGATAAACTCCAACCAGATTATCTCCTAATTTATGCTTGAACAATTCAACTAACCACATTAATAACTTATTTATTTCTTCATTAATCATTTAACTTTCCTATTAGTTTCATCTTTGCAATAACATCCACATCAAAAGGACACCTTTCCATACACAAACCACATTCTGTACAATCAGAAGCTTGTCCTTTCATTTTTTTTACATCATCTGACTTCTCTCTTATCCATGCTGGATTATAAAACCTGACCTTTTCATCGATTTGCTTCTGTTTCTTTTTATAATCCTTGTTCATGGACATCATTTTTCTATCATATTTTCGGAATATCCCGGCAATATCAATCTCAGCAGGACATGGCTGGCAATGACTGCAATATATACAGATTCCATATATCTCATCCTGAAGGTCTTTCATCAAATGCTTAAATTCTTTTTCCTTCTTTGAGGTTTGGTAGTAGTTCAATGATTCCTCCAGCTCTTCTACTGATTTTACTCCAACAACTACATTGGAAATCCCATCCCTTGTCAGGATATAATGTAAGCATTGCGTTGGAGTAAATTTAACATAGGCCTTTTTAAGAAATAAACGCCCCCCTGCAAAACCTTTCATCGCAACTAAACCAACATTTTCCTCCTTGCATGATGTGCAGACTTCTCTGCGCCCGGGAGCCATATCCCAGGCAATATTTATTGGATACATCAAAACATCTATGAAACCACTTTGGATAGCTTTAATAGCAGCATCAGGCTTATGCATACTCATACCGATATACCTGATTTTCCCTGCCTTCTTATATCTTTGGGCAAGGTCAAGCACTCCACCTTGTTTAATAACTTCATTATAAGATTCGACAGAATTAACCATCTGAATTATACCAATATCAATATAATCTGTTTTCAATTTTTTCAAGACCCGATTGAAAAATCTCTCACTGTCTTTAGCTCCCTTTACTAAATTATATTTGTGATCCCTAGCCGCGGTTGTTCCGGAACGGAAATGACCTGTTAAAATCAGTTTATCTCGTTTACCCTCAAAACATTTACCTAAACTTTCAAGATATTGAGAAAAACTAAAAACAATATCAAAATAATTAACCTGTTTGTCAAGAGCATAATCCATTATAGGCTTCATCTTTTTGTAAGATTTACCCCAGAGGTATTCAGTTCCTAAACTAATCCGGCTAACTTTTAAACCTGTCCTTCCAAGCTCTTTGTATTCCATTTATCATTTCCTAACTTATTATTATTAAAAAAACTTTGTTAACTAAAATTTAATCCCGTTTAACATCGGATCTAATTCAATTGGTGCAGGTAAATTAATTACAACCTTGATCAATGGTTTTAGTAATCTATCAAGTTCTTCAAGGTTACGAGGTCTTTCGTCTTCGGGAACATTATCAAAAAGATTATATACAAATAAATTCCCTTTATGAGTTGGAGAAACACTGCTGAACCCTATCTCCTTCATCCATTTAATAAAAGTTTTCCCTGATGGATGAGTTGTCTTACAAAATTTAACTTCTTTAATTTGATCTTTCACCTTATTTAATCCTTCAAGATTTAAGTCTCCAAACTTTAAATTCCTGTCTTGAACTCCGAAACTTGATTTTAATTGAGATTCTGAAATAGAAAATTTCAAATTATACTGTTCAACAAACTCATCGTCAATATACCGATCATATAAAATGAGAAAACAGTTTTGCTCATCAACTCTCCCTAACCAAAGATCGGCCTCCTGACCATTTCGATACCGATTTAAACCTTCATAACTAATCCTGAACCTCCCACCCGGTTTCAGAACCCTGAATAATTCCTTCAAAACTGTTCTGGGGTTTGGTGCCTGCTCAACTGAAGATGCTGCGGTAATACCATCAAAAGTATTATCATCAAAAGGTAATTTGCCGGATACCGGAATTTCAATAAACTTAACATTGGAAATCCCCAGTCTTTCGGCATTTTTCCTACATACTTCAACACGCTTAAATGAACTGTCAACCCCAATCACACTTTTAACAAATGGTGCGATTATTAATGACGGCCACCCGTCCCCGGGACCAAAATCAAGTATCTTTTTCCCTTCTCCATTTATCGAGAAAAGAAAATCATAAAGAGCTCCACGGTCAGCCCAATGCTCCTTGTTTTTAATGTCAAATGTCTTGTAAATAATAGGTAAACATTCAAATGACTGTGATTCCAAATCATCATAAATAAACTTTTCAGATGTAGTTTCAGTCAATTTAAATTCAGTTCTAAGCCATTTGAAAATATCCATAAAACTCCTTGAATCTTTTAAATAGTTTAACATAAATTAAAATCCCTGTCAATAAATAATTTTTGTTAACTTCGTTAACCAAATAGAGAACAGAGAACTGAGAACAGAGAGCTGAGAACAGAGAACAGAGAGCAGAGAGCAGAGAACAGAGAGCTGAGAACAGAGAACAGAGAACAGAGAGCTGAGAACAGAGAGCTGAGAACAGACCCTGTACCACGCGCTTTGCTAGGGTGCAGTGCGGGGGAATAGAGAACTGTCGTTTTATAGTTCGTAGATAAAAGAAAAGAGTTTATCTTATCTTTCCAGTAAGAGTAAGAGTATGAGTAAGAGACGTCTGTAAAAAGAACTCCCGTACAGGGGAGCAAACTCTTACTTCTTACTCGAACTGAAGTTTCCGAGAGGAAACTTTGGAGGGACGGGGGTTGCATTTTGTTGCAGTATTATGTTTACTTCAGAAGGGTTCTAATTCTTTTTTTTCATAATATCTCTGAACGGTTATTCGGTTAACTCAGCTAACCTCACCGAGAACAGATATCAGAGAACCGAGAACAACCTTTTTGTAGTTCGTAGAGACGTGCCATGGCACGTCTCCTCAATAACATTTTTATAAGCGGGCACAGTAAAAAAGACGATTTCCCAATATTCCGGCAGTTACATAGTAAAATGCAACAAAATGCAACCCCCGTCCCCCAAATTTTTTATTGACTTTTAAAAATCTTTATGTTATACTATTAAGATTCTTTTTTTATTAATTATTAGATAATAAAGATAATGGAGTATTTAAATGAAAAGAACTTATCAACCACATAATCGAAGAAGGAAGAAAGTTCACGGTTTTCGTAACAGGATGAAGACTCGAAC
>DAOVMD010000131.1 GCA_030630935.1 Candidatus Mcinerneyibacteriota bacterium
AAGCTAATAGAATAATATTATAATTCAAACTTAATTCCAATTATATTATATAATAATTAAGCAGACATTTATATTTTCTATTCATTTTTTTATCCCAGAATCATGTTGCCGGAAGCTTTGCTTCCAATCTCTTTTAACTATGTATTCTCTTCACGCTCGGAGTTTGCCCCGAATTTACTTCAAGGCGTCTGGAGTTTACCCCGAATTCACTTCGGGGTGGCTAACAAATAAGGATTTTATATTAAGTACCGGTAGCTCTAAACAAGTATATTACAATCTATAATATAGCGGCGTGTTCAGTGTGTTCAGTGGTTAATTTTAATCTTTTTTGTTAATTCTTTTCTACTTTTATTTTGCAAATAAACATTATACACTACTAAATGTTCATCAATCCTTGACAATGAGGAAGTTTTAAAGTATAATAGAATTAGGTAAAATTAATTTACGTTCTTTAAAGGGTCTTCCTTTTAGAGAAAAGAACGGAAAAAGGAAAAGGATTGAGCGATGAAAAGGATAAATTGTTTTAAGATTTATTTGATTTTGGTTATAGTGCTATTTGTAATTCCTTGTTATGGTGTAATTTATTATCATGAAGCTTCAGCCAGGTCCGCGGGGATGGGCGGTTCATTTTATACAATTTCTGATGATCCCGCAGTAATGTTCTATAATCCTGCGGGGATTGCCGGGATAGAAGACATTACAATCTCAGGAAATTATACAATTAAGAATGAAAATACTGAAGAACTCTATATTGGATATAATTTTATTTCAGGAGTATTTATTGTTGTTCCATTGAAACATTTCAATATTGGCTTTGGGTATTCGACTCCCATTTATTGGAGATATAATTATGAGTATAATTCCTGGGGAGAATATTTAAATTTTAAAGATAGCGTTATTTTGGAAAGATTTACAGTTTCATTTGGTGTAAAATCAAAGAATAAGATTAGATTTGGATTAAATCTTAATTATAATCATGTCAAAATTGATGAGTCTTATTATTATTCTGATTGGTGGTGGGTCTATTCAGGGGAAGGATATCTAACTGCAAATGTGATTAATTTAGGGCTGGGGCTCCAGGTTGATTTTTCTAAAAGAGTATCAATGGGATTAATGATAAAGAATGGGCTAAAATTTGAGTATAATCAGAAAGAAAATAATACTATAAATTATCCTGATGAAATATATAATGTGATTCCGCCTGAAGCAGCTTTGAGTGTGGGGTTTAATTTTAACAGATTTTCCCTTTCAATAATGGCTCATTATATTTACTGGTCAGCTTATTCAATTGATTCCTCAAGTTATGTGTATTATTTTTTACCAACTTCTGACTGGTTAAGATATGGTTTGGGTTTTGAATGGGATATTTATAAGGAGAAGCTTTTTATAAGAGGAGGTTATAAGGAAAATCAAACAGACGGTTATGTTACAAAAACATTTAAATGTTTGGGTATTGGAATAAAACATAATAAATTCAGGTTTGATTTTAGTTATGAAAAAGTAGGATTTGATGAAGATTTTCTTGGTTCAGAATCAATTATCAGGACAGGTATTTCCTATAGTTGGAATTAATAACAAAAGAAAAATGATTTTACAGGGATGTACGGGATGTACGGGATAAAAAAATAAAAATTAAATTTAACTCGCTTCGCTCAAACTTTTTTATTCTTTAGCAGGTTGACGACCGAAGGGAGGAAATCCCGCTCACGAAGTGCATCGGGAGAACTGACGAGAACTAACGAGAACTAAAAAAATAAGAAAAAGAAAAAATTAACCACTGAACACACTGAACACGCCGCAAAAAAAACAAACAAAAGAGAAAAATTATTTAACATAGATTACATGATTAATAGGATTATTAAAAAGAATAGAAAAAATGGATGTTTATTTAATTATAATTATAATCGTTTCATATAGGAGGATTAAATTCATTTGATCAGGGCGTCCGGTCGGAAGCCCCTAATGCATTGTAATATATAATGCAAATGAGTTTATCAATTAATAATTATCAATCATAAATCATAAATGTGAAGCGAAGCGAAGCGATTCTATTCATTTTTTTATCCCATATAATCATGTGGTACTGTGAAATGTTTATTCACAGAAACCTGTTATTTATCGAATAATACGATATTTATATAATTTTACTTGCTTCCCCCCGCTTTTTTTGATAATATTATCAAATTAAAAGCGGGAGGAAAACAAACTTGAAAAAAATTATGCGCTTTGTTATATGGATTTGTACTAAATTTACACGGGCTGAAATCGAAGAAATAATTAAAGGCCTGACAGATATTGTCAATGACAGAAACCCTGAGGTCAAGCCCAAAGATGATTTTCAGGAGAAACATCCAAACTACCGTAAGTTCTATGTAGATCCAAAACCGCCCTTAACTCCTGAAAAAAAAGTTACGGAAAAAAAATATTGGAGAGACTTGATTAAACAATTCAAAAAGAAATACGGGAAAAAACTTCAGCCGGTTAAAAATAAAAAAAAGGGAACTGCTGTCCCTAAAAATTCAAGGTGCAGAATATGCGGAGCTCCGGCAAAATATCTGTACTTCAACGACGGTAAAAAAAGAACACAGCTAAGATGCAAGGTTTGTAATTCATTGTCACAGATTCATCCGAGAAATAGATATAAAACAAAATACCTGTGCCCGTACTGCTGCAGAGCCCTGTATCTATGGAAAGAAAGAAAAGATTGTTCAATTTACAAATGTAATAATGATGAATGCCAATGTTATCTTCAAAATAAAACTAAGCTGAATATCGCTGAAAAGATAATTGTCGCTGTAAGATCTTCTCAATTCAAACTTAGATACCAATTCAGAGAATATCACTTCACATATGCCCACCTGAAACCTACAGAACCTAAAAGAAAAATAATTAACATTAGAAACTCTCTGAATACCATGACTCTCGCTTTAGCTTTTTATGTATCAATGGGATTGTCTTCAAGAAAAACAGCATTCATATTGAAAAACATTTTCTCTATTGATATCTCGTATAAAACGGTAATAAACTATGCTGAAGCTGCTGCGTATCACTGTAATAAGTTTAACAACGCTTACAAAGGTGAAGTTGATTCAAGACAGGCAGGTGATGAAACATATATCAAAATCAATGGTAAAAATGCTTATGTATTCTTCTTCATTGGAGAAAAATCAAGAGTCATTTCTGCATACCATGTTGCTGAAACAAGAGACACATTGCCCGCAATTATTACTATGAATGAAGCAATTAGAAATGTGAGTAAAGACAATAGTGAAACAACATTGATAACTGACGGAAACCCATCATATCAGGCCGGTATTCATTTTATTAACCAACTCTTTAAAAAAAACATTGTCCATAAAAAGGTCATCGGATTGCAAAATCTCGATAACGAATCTGAAGAGTTCAGGCCTCTTAAACAACTGATCGAAAGACTTAATCGAACATTTAAATACCATACCAAAAACAGATGCGGGTTCAAATCTAAAAACGGAGCGGTTGTCCTCACTTCTCTCTTTGTTACTCACTACAACTTCATCAGGCCTCATCAAGCCTTAAAATATAACGTCCCTGTTCAGGTAAATGAAATAACTGATATGAAAACTATTCAGGGAAAATGGTCTAAAATTATTCAGATGGGAATGGATAAGGCTGCATAAATAAATAACAAATTAACCGAATACATAATCTTCAATACAAAATCTATCTGGAAATCTAAAGGACTGCAATCCATATAATATTGTTGTAAAAATAAATATGTCAAAGAACTGATCTATATTAAATCATCTTATAAATGAACCTCTGAAAACTTAGTAAGTAAGAAAAGAGCTGCTTCATATATATACTTTTGGGGTAGGTTTATGTTTCATATTCTTTCATATTACTTTTCACACTACCAATCATGCTTCCGGAATCCATGATTCCAATCTATGTTAAATATTTGTGGTGTATGAGAATAATTCTTTACGTATGGGAATCCTTTCCGAATAAAACGAATTTGGGGTTCAGTACTTGAGCGCCCTGTTGTGTTCTTGTGCCTTGTGCACTTGTGCTCTTTACAGCGAAGCTGTAAGTTATCTATAAAACGACTGTTTTCAGTTCTCTGTTATCTGTTCTCTACTCAAGCAGAGCTTGAGCTTGGCACGTCTCTACAATAACACTTTAACGGGTTTGTTAACACTTGAACTATTTAACTCTTTAAAAATTAACCGAATTTGACTGACTGGTCAATTTTTTCCTTGACTTTTCATTATAATTTTGGTAAAATTATAAATCATTAAAAACTGGAAGGAGGCTAATGGTAAAGAAGACAATTGATTACTCCCATCTTGACACCAAAGTATTCAACAAGGTAATAGAAATAACTAAGTTATTGGTCTCTTCATTTGATATTGATTTTATTCTTGAGTCCTTAAAGGATTATACTACTGAATTAATTGAATGTGAGAAGGTAATCATTTGGTTAATAGATGAGACTACAAAGGAGTTATATCCTTTTAAATACTGGGGATATAAACCTAGTGAAACAGTGGGGTTTAGGTTTAAGAGTGGGGAAGGTACAATCGGCTGGGTTTACAGGTATAAGAAACCTGTTATCGAATCAGATATCCGGGATAATAAGAATTTTATCAGGAAGGGTGTTGTTAGTGATAAGATTCATTCAGTTCTTCAGATTCCCTTGATTTTTGAGAATCAAGTAATTGGAGTATTTGATGCAGCGAATAAGAAGCCGGGGAATTCTTTTAGCGAAGAAGACCTTGATGTTTTAAATATATTAGGTAGTTTTGTAGCGATTGCAATTCATAATGCAACACTTTTTAAGAGGGCCTCCACCCGGATTGAGCTGCTCAAGACAATCAATGAAATTTCGGATATTATGATTAACCTGTCTGATTTTAAAGAAATTCTTCAGATAATTAGTGAAAAGATAGCAGAGATAATGGAAGTTGATCTTTGCGGGATATTTTTGCTTGAAGGAAAGGAATTGGTTTTACATGCGGTTGTAGGATTACCGAAGAAGCTAATTGGCCATATTCGAAACCCGTTTGATAGGGGATTAATTGGCTGGTCAGCCCAGAATAAAACGCTTGTAATATCTGAAGATGCTCAAAATGATCCGCGTTTCCGAAAATATTTAACGAAAAACATTAAGGATCATCATAAATCTGAGATGTGTAATCCGATTCTTTATGAGGATAAATTATTAGGAGTAATTTCTGTTGAGACTAAGAAGTTCAAGAAATTCCAAGAGGATGAAGTTCAGATGTTCCAAATTCTCTCAAATGAAATTGCGGTTGGGATTCACCGTGTTCAGCTTCAGTCTGAGATGAAGGATATTTATAATAATGTAATTCGAATATTTGCCCGTATAACAGAGGTTAAGGAACCTGAGACCAGCGGTCATTGTTACCGTGTTTCCAGGATGTCTGAAGTTATTGCGAGAGAATTAAGTTTTTCTGAGAAGGAAATTGAGGAGTTGATAATTGCATCTTACCTTCATGATATCGGGAAATTAGGGATCCCGGAAGTAATTCTTCATAAAAATGGTAAGTTATCAGGGTCTGAATATAAGGTTATGCGTACGCATCCAGAGATAGGCGCAAATTTCCTCGAACCATTTAATATTCCAATTGAAATCAAGAAGACAATTTTATATCATCATGAAAGATATGATGGGAAGGGGTATCCAGAATGTTTGAAAGGTGAAGAGATTCCTTTAATGTCAAGAGTTTTAACTCTTGTAGATTCATTTGATGCGATGGTAATTTCCAGGAGTTATTCAACCGGGAAATCTGTAAAGCTTGCAGTTGAAGAGATAAAAAACAATTCCGGTAAGCAATTTGATCCTTATCTTGTTAAGGTGTTCTTAAAGAAATTACCTGTGATCAAGGAAATCCTTCAGCAGAACCCTGTTCCTTATTCCGGAGGTTACTAAGTTCTTTGAAGAAATATATTAAACCACTCTTAGGAGTATTTTTTATTTTTTTAGTCTTCGGACTGATTGATTCATATAGAAGTGTTCTTTTACCGCAAATTAAAGCTGAGTTCAATATCAACTATAAATTTGTCGCTCTAGTCTTTTTCTTATCAGGTCTGGGTTATATAGCCGGGAATCTTTTAGGTGGTGAACTGGCTGAACGAATTAAGAGAAAATTAAGTATTTTAATTGGGATATTCTTGATTTTTATCCCTATTATAATCATTGTGTTTAATCGCTCATACTTAATCTTCCTATTATTAATGTTTGTAATTGGAACTGGTCAGGGTTTATTGAATACAATCTCCAATGTCCTGGTCATGAGTTTTAAGCTGAAGAAAAAAGGCGGTGCCTTAAGTATGCTCCATTCATTCTATGGTATGGGGGCATTAATAACACCGGTAATTCTTTCTCAATTATTAAGTAATGGTGTTGCCTGGAGGAATACTTTTATTTTGCTATGGGTGATATACGCTCTTTTAATATTTTATTTCATCTTAATTCGAGTACCTGAAACGGTGCTGGTTGAAGAATGCATTAAACCAAAATCTGAAATGAAAATTTTTAAGAAGGGTGTAATTTGGTTCTACTTAACTGTCTTTTTTTATATGGGTAGTGAAGTAGGATTATGTGCATGGCTAATTATTTACCTTCAGAAATTTCATTCTTTCTCAATTAATCTGAGCTCGCTCTATCTGACACTCTTTTTTATTGCATTAACATTATCAAGATTGATTGGGGGGGGGCTGGTAGATAAATTCCACTATCTAAAATCATCAATTGCTTTATTAATAATTGTATTAGTACTGCTTTTTGTTGGATTGAATTTTGGGAAGGCAACATTGTTTTTATTACCTATAACAGGTTTATTTTATGGGACAGTTTTTCCTAATATTACAGTTGCATTAAAAACTTATCAGCCGCATTCCAGCAGAATCATGGGAGTATTTCTGGCATCTGCGAGCCTTGGAGCTATGCTCTTTATATTTCTAATCGGTTTTATTATGGACTCGATTAATCTACAAACCGGAATGCTTAGTATAATATTATTCACGATTATTACAATTATTTGTCTAATAATACTTAAGATTAATTCACGGCAATTAAAAAGTTCTTTAGTATAAATCATAAAACTAACATTAACTGATAGTGTGAAAAACGTTATGAAAGAATATGAAAAATAAAACTACTCCATCAAGACAGGCAAATGGGGTGAGGTAGCTGGAAGTCCTGTAAATATCGTATTAATCGATAAATAACAGGTTTCTGTGAATAAACATTTCACAGTATCCATTAACCTAAAAGGAGGTTTTATGAAAAGGTTTAATCTTCATACACTTATAATTCTGCTGTTACTTGTATTATTTACAGTTTCAGCAGGTGCTGCAAAGAAAGATTTTCAAATAAATAAATTAAGTAATGGTCTGACAATTATTACAAAGGAGATTCATTTTGTACCTGTGACGTCACTTTATGTTTTTTATCGAGTAGGTTCAATAAATGAGTATGGTCAGATTCTCGGGATCTCCCATATTGTTGAGCATATGATGTTCAAAGGTACCAAGAATTTCGGTCCAAATGATATTGATAAATTAATCAAATCAGTTGGCGGTTCCCATAATGCGTATACCTCTAATGATTTAACAGCTTATTATATCAATCTTCCTTCTAATGCAATTGATATTGGTTTAATGATTGAAGCTGATAGAATGGAAAACTCCAGGAT
>DAOVMD010000443.1 GCA_030630935.1 Candidatus Mcinerneyibacteriota bacterium
ACTTTGCTTTAGCGCGTGGCTGGAGTGTAACGGAAGTCATCCCGACGCGTCGGGACAATGACACACAAACGTTTAAAAGCGAGATTGCCGCAGTTGCTGCGCACTTTCGCAATGACATTCAAATATTAGAAGCAATTAATATTTTTTAAATATATTCAAAAAAAAGGAGAAGAAACATGAAAACCAGTTCAAAGTTTTCTTTAATAGTTATTACGTGTTTTGTATTAATTTCGATGTTATTAATAGGTTGTGTATCGGCTGAGGATGACTCAATGCAAAAGCAAAAACCTCCGAAACCTCTTTGGGATAAAATCAATGGGATGGAGTATTTAACAAAACCCGAAAGGATAACTCCAATAATAAAGGTTACAAAGGAATCTAAAATCACTGAGCAGGAGCAGAAAGATTATGATAAAGTCTATGACCTTATTCACAACGGTAAAAATTTTGAATCAGAGTTAATAAAATTTGAGAAGAAATATAAAACGAGTCCTAATGTTGAAATGTTATATTATAATGTTGTTGAATACCTTTACTATAATCGCCCCGGGAAAAAGCATAAAACAGTCATTGACTGGTGTAAGAAATACTTTCAGAAATTCCCGGACGGGAAATATTATCAAACAGTTGCGACATATTATAATAATGCTCGTGGAATTTCACTTGAATTATATACCCAGGCATCATTTTTGCCGGGTGATGAGGCAGGAGTATTCTTAAATGTCAGGAAGATTAAGTCAGTTGAGTTTGAGGTTTATAAGATTGATGTTAAAGATATCAATGTTCCATTTCAACAGATTGATCCATACGGGTTTAAACTGACAAAAGATAATCAGGTTAAGAAGATTTATAAAAAGTTAAAAGGTGATTTTTATGGTACTATAACTCTTGGAAAACTCGATTCAGGTTTATATGTTGTAAAAGCTACAGTTCCCGGTGAAGATTTAGTCGCTGCAACAATTGTCAGTGTTTCAAGATTAGGCGTGATTTCAAAGTCTGATAAGGAGAAAACTGTCTTATTTGTTGTAGATAAAATTACCGGAGCTCCTGTTGAAAATGCCAAGATTACCGGTTTTAAAAGCGGATTTATTGTAGCCCGCGGCAAGACAAATAAAGACGGGATTACGTTCTTAAAGAGAAAAGAGAAAGAAAACTATAATAACATGGACTTCAAAATATTAAAGGGTGATGAACTTACCTTCATAAATGTGTATAATTACTATTATGGTTATGGTAACTCAAAATTTAAAACTTACTTTTATGCTGACAGACCGGTTTACCGACCCGCCCAGAAAGTTTTCTTCAAAGTTATTTTCAGGGAGAAGATTGATACTTTAAAGTTCTCAATACCAGAAGATACATCATTTAAGATTGTTATTGAAAAGCCATCCGGTGCAAAGATTTACGATAAGGTTTTAAAGACGAATGAATTTGGGAGTGTGAACGATCATATTGAGCTTGAAGAAGAAGCCGAATTAGGTTGGTACAGGTATAAGATTTTTAATTCTGATGGAACTCAGCTCAGCGGATATTATGGAGTCAATGCGTTCAGAGTTGAAGAGTATAAGAAACCCGAATTCAAGATGACGGTTAAATCAAATAAATCTTCTTATGTAATAGGTGAAGAGATTGAAGTTGATGTTGACGTGAAGTATTATTTCGGTGAAGTTGTGAAGAATGGTGCAGTGGAATATAAAATTGAATATGCAAAACATTATATCCCATACTGGTATTATTACCCGTTCTCATGGTACTATGAAGATCAGTCTTATGGGTATGGGTACAAGGAATTTTATCTTGAAGGAAAAACCAAGACAGATTCTAATGGTAAATGTAAAATCAAGTTCAAAGCAAAAGACCTTCCTTACGATGCAAATTATACAGTTCGGGTTAGAGTGACAGATAAATCCAGGAGAATGATTGAAGGTAGTGCATCTATTAAGGTTGCCCAAGCTCAGTTCAGTATTACAATGACGACTGACAGTTATATTTATAAACCTGGGAATAAAGTAAAATTAAATTTCAAAGGTAAAGATATCACCGGTAAACCCGTTCCGTTTGAAGGAGAGATCAAGATTACGAAGTATGTCTGGCGAAGTAAGAAGAGTGAATATATTGAGATCTTAACCGATAAGATTAAGACTCAGTCAAGTGGCAGCGGGATATACGAATTTACACCTGATGAGAAGGGCAATTTCTATGCAACTATCACAGCGAAGGATAAGAATGGCCGGAAGATCACGGCTCAGAGAAATTTCTATGTTGCGGATAGTTCATATCGTGAGTATTTTAATTTTTCATCAATCGATATAATTTTTGATAAGGACTTTTATGACATTGGAGATAAAGGTTCTGCTGTTATTCAATCTCCGTTTAAGGAAGGTTGGGCTCTGGTTACCTATGAAGGTGACTCAATTATAGATTATAAAGTAGTAAAATTAAACTCCAGTTCAACTGTAATCGATTTTAATGTTTTAGATGAACACTCTCCAAACTTCTATTTCAGTGTTACAATAATTAAGGATAATAAGATAAATTCAAAAGTTAAGAATTTAGTAGTTCCACCGAAGAAAAAGTTTTTATCTATAAACGTAAACTCTGATAAAAAAACATATAAACCAGGTGAGGATGCGGAATTTAAGATAACTGTGAAGGACGGTAATGGTAAGCCGGTAATCTGTGAGTTATCTATGGGAGTTGTTGATGCATCATTATATTATATCCAGGAAGAATTCGCGCAGGATATGCGGATTTTCTATTACAATCGAATTAGGAATAAGGTTAGAGCCGGGAACTCCTTTTCCATTTATTATTCTGGAAGGAAACAATTTGGCAAGGAGAAGAAGCTCGCCGGAGCTCAG
>DAOVMD010000354.1 GCA_030630935.1 Candidatus Mcinerneyibacteriota bacterium
TAGTTCAATTTGGATTTGGAAGAATCCATAACTCTTTCCTGAATCCCCAACCTTATTCGGTTCACAATTACTTTCGACAAGGCACATAGCCCACAAGTCATAAGCACACTGTTTATCAAGATTCTTGCTCTCACAGACATCTAATAGGGTTGTGAAGTGGTCAGAATTCGCTTCAGGATTGATTTCTAGCGTGTTTTCACTCTCAAGTGGGGTATTTACCATATCTCGGATTTCTTGCTCAAATTCGGGAGATTTACTAATTCCCACTAAGAGCCAAGTCATAAAGATTACAGCACAGATTAGCATTACTATTAGGCAGGGTTTTTGGCATTTGTTTAAGAATTTTTTCATTTAATTTTTGTGTTAGTTTTTTAACAATCTTCTTTTTCAGCTAAAGCCAAATCATCAATGGCTTCTTCGCCAATGTCTTTCCTATTAGCATCAAGGTGCTTAATAGTTCGTTCTTCTCGCAATTCGGATTCTGCTCTATCCTTTGCTTCTGCTGACCAGGGTGAATCAGGATAATGAGCAATTACCTTTTCCAATTCATCTAATGATTTACTATAGTCTCGAAGGTTATGATAATACATAAACCCAATCTCATACTGAATGAGGGCTGCTTCCTTCGGCGGAACTTCTGGAATTATATTCTTCAAAATCTGAATTGCATCATTATATAAGCCCAGATCACGCAAACATAAAGCCATCTTGTATTTTGCCTTATAAACCTCTTTTAAATAAAAATATTCAGAAACAATCTTCTTATATACTTCATAAGCACGCTGGAGATCAACACGGTTATTCCTCTGACGGGATTTTACATAAATCTTATCGCCATAATCCATATCTGCAAGGAATTCCTTGTACTTCTCTTTTAAATCTGCGTCAGAAGTCTTCATTGAAATAACTTCATTCAAGGATAATATCATCACCTGTGTATCATTTCCCGAAGATGTATTTACCGTATAATTGGATGTTTCTGAATCAATAAGCGGTAAAGAACCTGTTTCATTATCGGAAATTATCGTTTCGGAAGGTGTATCCGTTGGATCCGTAAACAAAGTTATTGGTTTATATATTACTGTATCTGATTCAGTTTCTGAAGAATCATCGTTAACCGGATGAGTCGAAGTATCGGGAGATTCACCGTCAAGGAGAATTTTATAATCAGAATTCTCCGGAGTTTGAAACACCGTAATAAAATAATCAAGCTTCTCCTCTGCTTTAAAGTCCTTGCCGACCTGAACTGCTTTAGATTCAGTGCTAAATCTTCCTAATCTAACCCTGTACCAAATACCCTTCTTACCTAAATCCGCACGGACATAGTAAGCAGGAAAATCCTTGTCACGCAATTTTGATACTAAACTTTCCGCTTCTGATTCTTCTTGAAATGCACTAACTTGTACAGTATATTCCTTTGCACCGGCTGATACACTCAAAATACAAAATGTAATTACTAATAAAATTACTATTCTCTTCCCCATTTTTCTTCCAAATACCTTTAAATACTAGTGTTTTTTAATTAAAAGAACCATAAATATCTAAATATTTATTATATCATTATATCCCCTTAAAGTCAAGAAAAATAATGCTAAAAAAGGGTTAAATTCGGGGACGTATATTAACTTTTTATACTAATGTACAATTATGTGCATTGCTTTTTTTCAAGCACTACATAGAGTGCTGAACTTCGCTTCACTTTTTACCTTTTTTTTTGTTACCTTTACAGATCTATATAACTGCGCACGTATAAATCGTTATTAAAAAACATTATTTTCAGTTGCACGATTGGTAAATTGACCAATCGTGCAACTGACATGAATAATAATTACACAGAATATTTTTTTACAATGATAAAAACAATAATGTCGAAAGACTTATGCGCAGTTATCTAGACCAAGTCGGTTTACTCTATTAACCACACAGAAAACAGAGAATAGAAAATAGAAAAAATCTATTGACTTTTCATTAAAATTCAATTATAATTTAATTATGAAATTAATTCCATTAGTAACTGAAGAAAAATTAGCAAAAAAGTTAACAAAGCAATTTGAAACTTCAACTTGTAACGAACTCAACTCTTTTATTAAGTTAAATATCCTTTATAATATTCTGTATTTAACAACAGATTACTCTTCAATACCATTTAAAAAATACCTTAATATGTTTGAGAAGTTAAGAAAGAATATTGAAATCCCTGAAATTAATGCAAAATTTAAAATACATGAATATCATTACAATTCCTCTTTAGGAAATTTTGAGAAACTTTCTAATGTTTTATCAAAACTTGAAGTTTTACATAAAAAAACAAAAAGTAGAGGTATTTATTTTGCATACATACAGTTAAAGGCTTCATATTATGCTTACCGTAACAATCAAGATCTGCAGAGATATAAAAAAGCAGAAGCTCTCTTTAAGGAGGGAATAAAATTAGCTTTAAAAAGGAATGACCCCACAGATCAATTTAAAGCATTATCTAACTTGATGGCATTTTATATAAATCAAGAGAGGATAAATGAAGCTGAGCAATTATCAAATCAGATTTTGGAAATTAAAAACTTAGAATTCCAGGAACACTACCATTCAAGGCTCTTCAATAATTTTGGTGTGATATATTTTAAGAAAAGAGATTTTAAAAAATCCTTAAAATATTTTATGAAAGCATATAAATTAGCTCGTAAGATTAATGACTATAAAGCACAAAAACTTTACTTAGGTAATATTGCTGGGATTTATTTTCAAAATAAAGAATATAAAAAAGCAATTGAAATTTATAAAGACTTGATAAAATCATTTAAACGAGCAAGTTTTTTCAGGAATAAAATAATATGGCTTAAAAACCTTGGTATTTGCTATATTAATTTAAAGAAATATAATTTTGCTCTGCGCTCATATCAGAAATTATTAAGATATGCGCAGGAAAATAATCACTTTGATTATATTAAAGAAGGGTATAAACTTATTTGTTATGTTTATTTCAGGTTGAAAGATGTCGATCAAATAAAAAAGTACAAAAAACTTGCATTAGATCTAAACAAATCACACTTTGGAATCATTAACAAGGAAGATATCTTGATATATGATTTTATAATCAGTTTACTTGAATCAAGCCCGGATACACATAATAAACTTATTGTTAAATTTCGAAATAAGATGAAAAACTCAAAAGATTTTAATCAATGTCTTAGTATTCTCAACGAGTTTAATTAAAATTTGGAGGTAATAATGCTGGGAGCAATAGTAGGTGACGTTGTAGGGTCGGTTTATGAATGGAATAATATTAAAACAACTGAGTTCCCCTTATTCAAATCGATTTCTAAATTCACAGATGATACCGTTCTTACAATTGCTGTTGCGGACACTCTTTTGCATGACCTTGACTACGCTGAAACTTTTAAGGAATATACTCGAAAATACCCAGGCAGAGGGTATGGCGGTAATTTTAGTAGATGGGTAAAGACGGATAGCAATGAACCGTATAATAGTTGGGGGAATGGCTCTGCAATGAGAGTGAGTCCTGTCGGCTGGGTATTTAATTCTTTGCAAATAGTATTGGATCAGGCAAAAAAGTCTGCTGATGTAACTCATAACCATCCCGAAGGTATAAAAGGAGCTCAAGCTGTGGCATCTGCAATATTTTTTGCAAGATCAGGAGAAGAGAAAAAAATTATTAAAGCTTTTATTATGGATGAATTTGGATACAACCTGGATCGTTCTCTTGCGGCAATTAGACCTTCTTATAAATTTGATGTTTCCTGCCAGGGCACAGTTCCTGAAGCAATAATTGCTTTCCTTGAATCAGAGAATTTTGAAGATGCAATTCGAAAAGCGATATCACTCGGAGGTGATTCAGATACTTTAGCCTGTATTACTGGAAGTATCGCTGAAGCTTTTTACAAAGAAATCCCTGAGGAAATTGAAAAAGAAA
>DAOVMD010000288.1 GCA_030630935.1 Candidatus Mcinerneyibacteriota bacterium
AATAACCATCAATTACTAAGGGTGCAAGCACACTTTGAACAAAACTATTTGAAACCTAATCATGTCACGTTCCAAACTGGAACGTGATGATGTTAATACTTTTATATAATCTCATGTATTATTACTACGCAGAACAATGGGGTTTCACCCCCATCAATGCACTCCAAAAATCTACAATAACATTTAAACATTTGAACAATTGAACATTTGAACTTTTTAGATTCTTTTTTCTTGAAAAAGTCTATATATTGTGATATAATTAAAAAATTGTATTAATTATTTATAAATGGTATTATTTATGTTAAAATTAGAAGAACTCAAGAGCACATTCCGATTAAATAGGAGTGATATTGAAGAGGCATTATTGAATCTTCGTGAGCTTGCATCAATTCCAGCACCACCTTTGAAGGAAGAGAAGCGTCGGGAGAAATTTATCTCAATTCTGAAGAAGAACCAGATTACTAATTTTAAAGTTGATGATTATGGAAATGTAATTATAAGTTTGACTGAAACAGATGATTTTGCACCTATCCTTATTACTACAAATCTCGATTCTGCATTTGACGAATCATTAAGTCACACGGTTTCCTTTTCATCAGACAAAGTTATGGGTCCCGGTGTTGGAGAGAATTGCATTGCCCTTGCGGTTTTACCGATTTTATATAGGCATTTAAGGGATCACAAGGATATATTTAATAAGAATATCATTCTGGCTGCAACAACTGGCGGGCTTGGTAATGGAGATTTCTATGGAATGCGTGGAATCATTAAGAAATATCAAAACAAAATTAAGAATGTGATTACATTACGTGGAATTGACTTTGGTAAGGTTGGTTATCAATCTCCTGCAATCTCCAGGCAGATCATAATAATTCGAACTAAGAACTTGAAGAAGGAAGCGATTAATTGGTCAAATAATCCTATTACAATTTTAGCTGCGTTCATGAAGGAGCTTCAGATCTTTCAGAAATCCCAGCCCGGTATAAATCAGATAAACATTTCATTTATTCGTGGTGGTTTGGATTTTGATGGTGTTCCATCAATTGGTTCATTGGGTATTGAGATTATTGCAGAAGAGGAGAATGCGTTATTTGCGGTAGAGAATGCGATTGCCCTAAAATTAAGAAGCCTGATTCGGGAGGAGTGTGACTATAACATTGAAGTAATCTCATCTGTATTACCCGGTGGCATGGCCAAGAATCATAAGATTATCGAAGAGCTTAAGGATATTTATAAATGGATATCACGGAATGATAAAATCCCGGTAAAATTTCATTTAGCATACTCCACTTCAGAAGCGACTATTCCTATGAGCCAGGATATTAAAACTGTTGAACTTGGTATCACAAGTGGTGTAAATAACCGATATTTAGACGATTATATTTATTTAAAACCCGTTCTATCCGGGATAAAACAAGTTTTATTTTTAACTCATTTTTTAAATTCACAATTAGAGGAGAAGTAAGTGGTTACAAGCAAGAAAAAAGAAAAAATCAGTTCGGAAGATATTTCAACTGACAAGTTAATGGAGAAGGTTGTTAGGATTCTTGATGATAAGCATGGCATTGATATTACTATAATTAACGTGAGTTCCATGACCAGCCTATGTAGATATTTTGTTATTTGCTCCGGTGAAAGTAGGGTTCAGTTAAGAGCGATGGCTGAAGAGCTTCAATATAGATTAAAGCATGATGATAAACTTCTTCCAATTAGCCTTGAAGGGTATCCTGATTCCGGTTGGATTTTGCTTGATTATTTTGATATTATTATTCATTTATTTGATCTTGAATTACGCGATTTCTATCGGCTTGAACGATTATGGGGGCAAGGAGAGTTTAAGGAACTCGAGGAGATTATCCCAGAATTAAAAGAGAGACAATGAATATAAAGATTGAGAGTTTCAGTAGGATTAAACATTCATATATTAAAGAAGGTATCTCTGAATATCAGAAACGCCTGAGAAAAATTCTCTCAATCCAAATAAATGAGCACGATGACCAAAGGAAAATCACGAAATTAATTTCCGGAAACGAAGTTATTTTATTAGATAAGGGCGGGAAACATTTTAATTCGGAGAAGTTCGCAGCTTGGTTATCGGGAAAGTTAAATTCAGGAGCTAAGACACTAAAGTTTATAATTGGTCCGGACACAGGTTTTAAAAACTCGGATTTGATTGACGGTTCGGAAAAGATTTCTCTTTCGAAATTAACATTTTCAGGTGAGTTAAGTGCATTTGTATTAATGGAACAGCTATACCGTGCAATTTCAATTATTCAAAAAACACGATATCATAAGTAGGTAAAGCATGATTTTTACAGCCATTGACGAGATTAAAGAAGAGCTTTTAAAAGCCTTTAATAAAACTTATCCTGATTTAGTTCTCAGCATTTCTGATTTCAAGATTGAGCGTCCTAAGAACCTGGATTTTGGAGATCTCTCAACTAATATTTCAATGAGACTTGCAAAGAAACTTAAGCAGAACCCAATCAGTATTGCCGAGCGAATCTCAAATTTAATTACGAATGAAAAATGGGTTTATAGTTTCGTCAAGCCTGGGTTCATTAATATAACATTCAGTGATAATTTCATATTCGAATCAATGCTGGAGATTATCAGGAGTGAAGGGTCAATGTTTTCGTTTGATCTTGGGCATGGAGATAAAGTTCAGATTGAATTTATCTCAGCTAACCCAACAGGACCACTGAACGTTGTAAATGCCAGGGCAGCATCAATTGGAGATGTTCTGGCAAAGTTATTTACACGGTTTGGTTTTCAAACTGAGAAGGAATATTATATTAATGACGCAGGTAACCAGGTTGAGATTTTGGGGCATTCAATTGAATTGGCAATGAAGAAGCTCAATGGCGAAGAAGTTGAGTTTCCTGAAAACTCTTATGCTGGTGAATATATTTTTGAGATTGCCCGTGAACTTAAAGCCGGTTTTGATTCCGGTAACGAAGATACCAATCAACCAGAGAAAATTAGAGACCTGGGTCTAAATTCAATTTTACAGACCCAAAAAAATACAATTGAAAAGTTCGGGCTTACTTTTGACAATTGGTTTTCTGAGAAGTCTTTATACTCATCAGCTAAACACACTGAAGCATTAAAGATTTTAAAACAGAAAAATTTAATTTATGAAAAGGATGGAGCTACCTGGATAAAAACCACAGATCTTGGTGACTCACAGGATTGGGTTTTAATCAAGAGTAACGGTTCATATACCTATTTATTGGGTGATATTGCTTATCATCTGAATAAATTTGAACGTGGTTTTACAAAGGCAATTAATATTTGGGGACCAGATCACCAGGCAGGAGTTTCCAGGCTCCAAGCTGCTTTAACGGCATTTGAAATTCCACGGGATTGGTTGGAGGTGATGATAATTCAACAGGTAAATCTAATCAGAAACGGGGAGCGGGTAAAGATTTCCAAGAGAAAAGGAATCTTTGAAACGCTTGATAAGTTAATTGAAGAAGTCGGGGTTGATGCTGCACGATTTACATTTTTATTACGAACCACCAGTAGTCATCTTGATTTTGATATTGACCTTGCCAAGCAGCAGGTGTCCGAGAATCCTGTTTATTATATTCAATATGCTCATGCCAGGCTATGCAGTATTTTTAGAAAAGCTCTAGAATCAGGGATTGAATTTAAAATTGATAATGTAAAACTTGAAGATGTAATTAACTCCGAAACCCGTGATGTTATTAGGAAGATTTTTGAATACACACTTATTTTGAAATCAGCATTAATTTCGCGGGAACCTTCACGAATTACAAATTATTCAATGGAATTAGCTGATATATTCCACGCGTTCTATCATAATTTCAGGATCATTACAGAAGATAAAGAGAAGACAATTTCACGTTTGGGGATATGCAGAATTCTACAGATTATTTTTAAAGATATCCTCGATTTAATTGGAGTCTCAGCTCCGGAGCATATGTAAAATAAGGAGATAATTAATGGATAAACAATATAATCCAAAAGACGTTGAACAGAAACTTTATAAGTGGTGGGAGGATAATCAGTATTTCCGACCGTCTGATGAGAAGTCGAAGAAAACTTTTACGATTGTAATCCCCCCTCCTAATATCACGGGAAAACTTCATATGGGTCATGCCCTGAATAACACGATTCAAGATATTTTAATTAGATATAAAAGGTTAAAAGGCTTTAAAGCACTCTGGCTCCCCGGTTGTGATCATGCTGGAATTGCGACTCATGCAGTGGTTGAAAAACAACTTGCATCAGAAGGTACAAACAGGTATGAACTTGGCAGGAAAGCATTTGTGAAAAGGGTTTGGGAGTGGAAGGAAGAGTATGGGAATACAATTATGCACCAGCTTCGGAGGTTGGGTTCAGCATTAGATTGGACTCGTGAACGTTTCACAATGGATTCCGGTCTTTCAAAAGCGGTTCAGAAAGTTTTTATTGACCTCTATAACCAGGGTTTAATTTATAAAGGTAAGTACATTGTGAACTGGTGTCCCGGTTGTAATACTGCAATCTCCAATATCGAGACTGAGCATAGTGAGAAGAAAAGTAGTTTATGGTACATTAAATACCCGGTAATTAAGTCACCCAAAGACAAGAACAAACAGAACATTCCCGATTTCGTTATTGTTGCAACAACCCGACCTGAAACAATGCTTGGTGATACTGCAATCGCAATTAATCCAAAGGATAAGAGATTTAAAAATATAAAAGATTTAAAGATTAAGTTACCATTAGCAGAGAGAAC
>DAOVMD010000382.1 GCA_030630935.1 Candidatus Mcinerneyibacteriota bacterium
GCTGCATTAATGAAAGCCAACTCAATATATCATTATCTTTTGGCAAACTATTTAAATAAAGATGAGCGTTACATTTGAAGCGGTCTATCATTACTTTTTCGTGTTCTTCTTTATTTAAATTTTTTTCTTTATTGTTACCAATTTTATGTATTATCTGTGCTTCTTCGAATGCCCGATGAAGTGAGCTTTCAAGATTCCAATTGGCATTACTCTGGCCTCTAAAAATCCACTTTCGATAGTGCTTCTTTGAAAGTATTCTATCAAACTCGGTCCAATTTTTTATTGTGATTGTTTTCATTTTAATAAGCTATAATAGTTAATTAGACGGCGATCTGTAAATTGTAGTAATTATTATTTAATTACCCTTAATCCTAGCATGATCATGAATTAAAGGGCTCTGACCCATTTATTGCAAATTATTGTAGTATTTTCATCAAATTAAAACATCTAACTGTGCTTGAACCCAATAATTTAATTCAGAAAATTTATCCTTTAATATATGTCTTAATTGATAGTCAAAATCTTTTGAATTAACGTCAAGATTTGATAAATAGTTATTCGTAAGTGATATTGCCGTTTCTCTAGGCACGCTATATTCAATAAGTCGCTTAGTTACCGGACGGTAAGCTCCCGAATCAAGGAAGCTAAGAAATGAACTATCAGGTTCCTTAATATCGTATATAGGTCTTAGTAACATTGGTAAACCATATGAAATCCTACCTTGAAGGTACGAAATAGTTTTATCGATATTTTCTGGGTTATCGTAATACTTATCAGACAAAATATCGTATAAAGGTATCTCCTTTATCCACTTATTTGCATTAAAACAAGCTGAAAGTACTAATTGGTAATCATTACTATCATAAATACCAAAGTACCTCTTATAGTAAACAGGACAAGACTCTTCCAACAATGATAATACTTCACGGAGTTTATACGGAATTTGTTTATCAAATGCATTTATCGGAAGATCAAATTTATTTCTAATCTTATACAATGATTCTAAAGCAATTGGATCCCAGTATCGATTTTGCAAACAAATATTTTGGGGTATTTCAAGCTGAGATAATTGGGTTCTAATTTCGATGAACTTTTCTTCCTCAAGATGAATACCTATATTATTTAATCTTGTTAATGATTTCTCATCATGACGAAGGATTGTTTGCCTAATATAAGTAAGAAGAAAGGAGTACTCTTTATTATCTTCAGTCGGGGTTTCAAAAGAAAGCAAACCTTCATCAACATGATATTTATACTCATCATATATTCCTTCATATCCCGTCTTAATTTCTTTAGTAGTATCTTCAAATAAGCTTTCTTGTCTTTCATTATCAACTTCAAAAGAATCCTCATCTAGAATAAATGTCCTGCCCAGAAAGTCCTTTAATAATCTTCCGGCTCGACCTCTTAAATTTGCGATTTCATAATGTGTTAGCTGTGGTTTTATACCATTTTTTTTCTTTAGGGCTAAGCTTGGATTCCTTATTATTATATTTTGAGCGGGTAAGTTCACCCCTTGCATAAGAGTTGTAGTACAGACAACATTCGATATAATTTTATCTCTAATTGCCTTTTCTACAACCCTTCGGACATGAAGAGGAAGTTTTCCATGATGATATGCTACCCCTTTTTTAAGAGAAATACATAGAGGGTATTCATGATGTACAGTATGCTGCAGATACTGAACTAACGAATCTAAATTATTTAAATCAACAAGTTCTTTTTTTCCCGCTATAGCTAAAGCTGTTTTCCTTGCTTGGTTAGAAGTTGGTGAAAAAATTATATTTTTGCTTGCAATACCAAGAGAATGAATAATGCCGGACATATAATCATGGAAGCTTTCACTATACATAGAACCTCCATGACCATTTATATTTTCATTTTTAGTTATATGAATACTTAAAGGTTCTTCGGTTATATCTGTGTATTGCTTTATATAATAATTCTTTCCTGATTTTGATATTGCATATGTTATGCTCGCCACAGGAGAGCTTTTAGATATTTCCTCATCGGTATCCTGACCGAATATTGTATGTCCGAGACTACCAATTTCTTCAATTCTTGGTCCTGAAATAATTATATGTTCAGGCTCAGAGGTATATCTAAATTCAACTAATAAGTCATAGAGAGTTTTTGACCGCTGATCGTCAGCATTTGATACTCGCTCAACATTTTGAATCTCATCAACCACTAAAATTCTAACATCATTAAATGGGTTATCACTTTTAGAAAAAGCTCCAATTGCTTTTTCCTGAGTTAAGACAAATATTTTCTTATTATCTTCATATTCACCAGTGTATGTGTTTAATATCTCATACTCTGTTAATTCAAATTCATTTAATAACTTTCTAAAATCTGCTGAAACTTGAGAAACTAAACTCAAAGTTGGAACTATGTATATTATAACCCCCGGATTTTTAATAAGAACTTCTATAGACTTTAAAGCGATAATAAATGATTTACCTGCGGATGTTGGTGCAGAAATGCCTAAAACTTTATGTTCATCAATTTTTGACCAAATATTTTTTTGAAATTTTGTTAATAAGAATAATTTTGATTGTATAAAAACCTCATATTGTAATTGTGAAACTGATACAAGCATCTCATCTATCTTACTATTCATTCCTGAATATTGAGATTCTTCTGGATCAAACCCAGAATCTACCATTACAGATGATGGCGCAAACCCTATTCTTGTTAAAATTATAATTAAGAAGCTTGATAATCCATCCCATGTTTCTTGTCTATATTCCCAAAGAATTGCGCATAAGATAACTACGATTTTATTAGATTTCTCATCAGTTCTTCTTGATAAATAATCTATAACGCCAATAGCGTCAACAAGCAACTTGTAACTTATCTCATCTTCACTTAATTCAATAAAGCCTAATTTACCTGCGACCTTCAGATGTTCGAATGATAAGACGTCTTTAACTATTTTGTTATATATCATAATTCATGAACCTACCATCTTCATGAACTTACTTAATAAATCATCAAGTTCCCATACTGGAAAAATAATGTAATTAAGCCTTGGTATTAATTTATGATCTAGACTATTAAAAACAGAATCATCTATTGACTTACACCTTTCATGAATCATTTCTAAAATTTCAGATTTAATTTCATCTTCATCCTCCCCGCTTATTTTTTTTGTTTCATTATATATAACCAAACAGACTAACTCGAATTTAACATCATTGAGAGTTCCATCTTTATATTTAACCGCAATATCTCTAAGTTCATCTTCAATAAAATCATCATAAAGGTATAAATTAAGTTCACTATCGAGTTTTTTAAATGTATCTCCAATACTTTCTATCGAAACTTTAAATGCTTGGTTAAACTTATAATCACTCTTGTAACACTTTGATTCACCAAGGATGAAAACATGCTTATTCTCTTCATTTTTGTAATGTATAGCATCAGCACCAAACCGTTCATGTCCGGTACTTGTTGTTATTCGTTGCTTTCTTAATAATGGGACAGCTTGAAAAAATGCTTGAATAAAATTAAATAAAAGAAGCTCACCCATTTGTCCTTGTGGATGTCCATCACGAA
>DAOVMD010000251.1 GCA_030630935.1 Candidatus Mcinerneyibacteriota bacterium
GTTTATATTGGGACTGTATTTTATGTTATAGGTAACCATAGTTGAATTTTCCGTATCAAGATTAATTGGATAACTTACTCT
This sequence comes from Candidatus Mcinerneyibacteriota bacterium, assembly GCA_030630935.1. Lineage (GTDB taxonomy): Bacteria > AUK180 > AUK180 > JAQVHJ01 > JAQVHJ01 > DAOVMD01. The sequence goes on from DAOVMD010000251.1 coordinate 82, forward strand.
ATTAACAATGGTCTTTTCAGGGGTCATGAATTCAAATTCGATTGAGGTTGCAGTTGTATTACCGGAATTAAATATTTCAACAGGAATGGAATATGAACTTTCAAGCCCGACTTCTAAAATCTTATCCCTGCCATCTTCTTTCTTTGCCCAAGAAATGATATCCCGGATCAATCGGATATCGTAAATGGAACCAATGTATTGTCCAAAGGCATAGTCTCCGTATAAAGATGAAACGATTACTTTACCGGTTCCATGCGGATACATCAGCATACAGGGCTGGCTATTTGACCGACGTCTTAAAAGGATCTTGGAGTCATCGGGGTATTCAGTGAAGAATCCGTCAAAGTTAGCAGTTGTTGGATTGTAGAATATACTGGACAGCATAGGATTCCAGGAATCAACATAAGCAGAGAAACTGTAGCAACTCTGGTCTTCAGACCACCCGAAACCGTTCGGAGAACCAGGGAGTACAGTAAAATCATCTCCCCTCTGTTGACTGAAAACAAAAAGGATTCCGCCGTTTGAAACGAAATCGTCAAGTTTCTGCTTGAATTCTAAGTCACCCCCGCGGCCGTATAACGCACCCGAAGGAACAAAGATTAACTTCGTAAGTTCTAATGCTTCAATTGGGTTCCAGTCAGGGATGTAATATAACTGTGTAGGATTAAGAAGGTTCGTTACCATAACATCCAATGCCGGATATGTACCTGATAACAGGATACCGGATTGATATCCTTTGAGATAACCCTCGTAAGTAGGATTATAATAATCATAAGGTACATAAGTTGACTTTGTTGTTGATCTCGATACCAAATCAGGTGATGACAATAAAACTTTATCACCGTTTAATATATCCTTCTCTAATACACCGTTATTGCTTTCAATAACTGACCGGGACTCGGTTTCATAATTTTCAAAATCTTCTGAATATAAATCTATATCATCAGGATTATCAGGGTTACGACAGATTCCTGAACCACCTGACGGCTCATAAGAATACCACGATGCACCTGATGCTGTTTTACTTATGGCTTTATCGAATAGAGTGTTTCTTAAACTTCTGGTTGGGTCATTATAATAGGGATGCTGTTTAGTTTTATTGCCGGCTAAGTCGGTGGCATAAGTATATTCATAATATCTCGGTGGGTTTCCAGGAGGAGCACAATTATTGTTATCCATTTCTTCCCTATTAACTACATATTGAACTTTAAAAGAGACCATATAAGGTGAATGCTTTTCTTCTATACTAATATCCTTAATTATATCAATATTTACTAGTTCACTTTCCTTAATAGGAAATGTAGGTGCACTATTTTTAACCCTATAAATAAATGCACTGTTAACCAATGGATTCAATAACCTTTCAATACTCTCCTGATTATCTGGATCATAAAGGCCAGAACCACTTTTTTTATCGTCTACAGTAAATACTTCTGAATGAATTCCTTGTACATTGGAAATAGGAAATTTTTTCTTATCTATTGTTGGGGGAGTTCTATCTATATAGACTCTTCTCTTAATTCCTTCTTTATTAAGAACTTGTGTTATACAGCTTTCATCACTATAAAATTTAACAATAACTTCGTACTCACCAGAATCTTTAAAAATTAAATTGTCTTCACTATCTTTTTCTAAAAAATTAACCTCTGTTAAAAAACAATTATCATGTATATCATTTGCACTCGCTAGTTTTATTGTATGTACAATCGAACTAGTTTCAATATTCTTAAACTCAATCTTTAACCCATTTATATTATTATCCTCCCAATAAGGAATACCAATGTTTATCCTGCCTCCTAATAATGGACCATCTAAATCTTTCCTGAATGAAACAATAGAATAGTTATTTTCATTTTCATTATTTATTTTCTCAAAAAAAGGAACAGCAAGATCATAATAAATAATTGGATCATTATCACCATGATTCCAATTATGATCAGCTCCAACAAGTTGATTTGACATATCTCTAAATCCGGAAACCTTAATCCTAAATCTTCCAGCAAGATAATCCAAGTCCTTTTGTTCCAGTTTAGTTAAATCAAGTTCTCCCTCCCATGTATCATTTGGAATCATCCAAGTAGTAAATTTACCTTCAACGATATTATTAGATTCAGCATTATTAATAAACTCTTTCCATTCATTTTCTTCTCCATCTAAATCCTTTTTTAGAAAGACAACAGAATCTTTTATAACATTATAATCATTAAATGAATACATATCAACATGCTTATCATTAGAAGTCTTATAAAACGCCATTGATTCATTCATCGTAATTAATATTTTAATTTTTTGTTTTTCCACAATTTCATATTGAGTTTTTTCTATATCATTTGCATTATCTATCAAACCATCATTATCCTTGTCAATATCACTATCTAAAAATCCATCCCTATCATAATCATAAATACTACTATTTGAATCTAAAAAATTAACAATTTTATTCCCATCAACATCTCCATCACAAAATATAATTTCATCTTGCTCATTTTTTATTTCAATACGATATACAAATGCCGGAGCTAAAGCTTTATAGAGATTTACCTTCCCATGACCTACTCTACCTTCTGGTTCCATATATTTCTTCAGGAATAAACCTGATGTATAATACTTTCTATATACAGGATCTACTGATGAGAATAATAAATACTTATAACGTTGCATTATATCACCATGATTTCCAAAATTCGCTTGATTAATAAATTGATATGTATCTAAATTAGGGAATTTCCTCATGATTAACGATAATGTTGCAGTGACTATAGGGGCGGCCATTGAGCACCCTTTTCCATTGTTACATCTATCATGTTGTTCCCAATTCTTATGTTTAATTGTAGTATAAATATCTTCTCCAGGAGCACAAATATCAGGTTTCTTCTTAGCATCTGTTGGATAAAATTCCCCTTTTTTATTTTTTGATGTTGTAAATCCAACTTTAATTAATTTTTTATCTACAATTTGGTTAGACGCGATCAATTGTGCATGATCACTTTCATTTGACATTGTTGCAACAATCAATCCATTATATTTACTAAAAAAATCACTAAATATTTCCTTAAATGGCAAAGTAAAATCCTGAGAAATATTAGTTAATTTAATTTCAGGAAATTCGTTAATTTTTTTTAGGCAATTTTTAGTATAATCTTTATCATAAAATTTATGTATAACTCCGGTATCCATCTTTTGTTTGTAATAATCTATCAATGCTAAATATCTAGCATTGTTATCAATTCCAATAATTTTTTTCTCATTCCAATCAGCACAGATAATTCCAGTTACCATCGTACCATGACCATCCCCTATACTATCGGAACCAATAATGGTATCATTCTCATCAACTGACCAATCTTTAATCTCTTCTAACTCATCAAAGCCACAATATCCAGGTTTAACAATCGAATTATTATTTAAATCTTTAATTGTAACATTAATAGCTTTTTTATTTAACATATTTCCATTATTATAAAAGTACAATTCTTTATGGTTTGTATTTACTCCTGAATCTAAAATAGCAATTGAATTTTGACCAATTTCAGGATAATATAATAGCGCTTCTTTAAAAGATATTCCTCTACTTGTTCCATCTTTTAAATACCATTGCTTTTTTGTATTATCAGATGGATTATAATAACAAGGATCATTTGGCTCTTCTAAATTATCCTTTATCTCACCATAACCTGAGAATGTTACATATTCAATTATTGATTCATCTTGAAGCTGTAAATATATATCTATAAAGGAATTTTCATCTAAAACCTTAAAATTATTTCCCCAGCCATTAATAAATTTACCTTGAATTTCTAAATTATGCATAATACAAAATTCTTTTATATCCTTTTCAGAATAATCTTTCTTAAATTTAACTGTTAATATATTGTTACGAATTGGTCGATAATAATCTTGGCTAAATTCCAGTAATGGATTAAGATTCGTTAATATTCTAATTTCAAATTTATAATAATCTTTTATTTTATCAGACCATAATTTTAATTCGTGGTAATCTTCATTCATAAAATATGAATATTTATCCCTCAATTTATCTTGATCGGGTACAATTAAGTAGTAATTCACATATTTGTCAGTTTCTTTCTTTCGATAAATTTTACAATTACTATCTTTAATTATTTTATCCACTTCTGCTGCTAAAGAGTCTGGATATTCTTCTCCATTAAACACTGATTTATCAAAACCTGTCAATTTCCAAATCTCAACTTTTATATGCCATTTAATGTCTTGTTTATCAACACCGATTCTATATAAGTTTGTATATTCACCAAATTTATCACTGAAATGCGTATTGTGTCTATCAATATATTCCTCGTATTTTTCGATTTGTTCATCCAATCCTGACCATTCCGGGTATTTTAATTCATTCTCTTCCTTAACCTGTTGCTGATTATTTGTGCAACTATTCATCATAAAAGAAAATACTAATACACTCGCAATTACAATAAACGCACTCCATAAAAGATATCTCTTCTTCATGAACATACTCCTGATTTGATTTTTAATTTGATTAGTGTTAATAAATTATTAATGAAACCTTTTCTTAATTGTTCTAGTTTTATTTTGTATTTTTTTAGCTCTACTTCAGTCCCAAACATTCACACTTCCTTTTCTATAATTTGATTCGTAGTATATCATAAACCTACACCTTTGTCAAGAAATAATCTCGATTTTTAAAGAACAATTGCTTCGCTTTTAATTCTTCATTATTCATTGTTCATTCTTCATTCTTACTTATTAAATAACTGTCCCGGCCTTCTTCTTTCTTTGCCCACGAAATAATATCCCGGATCAATCGGATATCGTAAATAGAACCAATGTATTGTCCAAAGGCATAGTCACCGTATAAAGATGAAACGATTACTTTACCGGTTCCATGCGGATACATCAGCATACATGGCTGATTATTTGATCGACGTCTTAAAAGGATCGTGGAGTCATCGGGATATTCAGTAAAGAATCCGTCAAAGTTTGCAGTGGTTGGATTGTAGAATATACTGGACAGCATAGGATTCCAGGAATCGACATAAGCAGAGAAACTGTAGCAGCTCTGGTCTTCAGACCAGCCGAAGCCGTCAGGAGAACCCGGGAGTACAGTAAAATCTTCCCCGCGCTGCTGACTGA
>DAOVMD010000203.1 GCA_030630935.1 Candidatus Mcinerneyibacteriota bacterium
AGTTGATGGCCTTAAACATAAGGATAAAATTAAGATATTTAATATCTCTGGTGACCTGGTTTTTAGTGAGAAATTAGTTTACCCTGGTACAGGTTTAAAGATTTATATTGGAGATTTAGCTTCGGGTGTTTACCTTTTTCAAGTAGAGAGAAAAACGAAGAAACAGACGTTTAAATTTTCCATCATAAAATAAAGAAAGGAGAGAGTGTGGCAGAAAATAATTCAGAACATAAATTTATAGTTAATCGGGAAGGTGAGAATAATTATATTTATATCTCAACTGCTCTTTTCATTATTTTAATATTAACTTTGAAATTAAATTATTCCATTTCGAATTATCAGTTAGAGAGTTATCTCCCGTATTATAAAATATCTTTTAATTGGATTTATATTTTTATTATTTCGTTAGTGATTACAATCGGGTATTTTATATTTTTAATTTTTTATCATAAGATGGAGATGTCGAAGGTATTTGACGAGTTAATCTGGGGACTGAAACTTGTGTATGTAAGTATCTTTGGAGGACTTGTAATATTCTTGTTATCATTACCAATCGGAAGGTTAGTTGGGCAGGTCCTGGTTCTAATATTTAATAATTTTATGAATCCAATACCTGTCTGGATTCAATATTCATTCTTTATGTTTATACCATTTCTCGCTGCAGGTCTATGGGCAGGATATAAAATGAAGATTGACGGGTATACATGGGGTGTAGTTGTTAGTTCTCTTATAATCTTTTTCTTAATTTTATCAGATAAGAATGTTAAGATAATCTCAGGGCCATTTTATGAATATGGTGCAAAAATTTATATTTTACTATCTTGTTTTTCTGCATTGGGCTCAAAGATTTTTACACGGAAGAACGATTCTCTTCAGAAGAAACATAGGGAAGCTGAAGAAGCTAAGTTTAAAGAAGAAAAGAAAGAGAAGGGATCGACAACTCCAAAATCGAAAAAGAGGAGAAAGCGAAAATGAAAAGAGAACATTGGGATTCAAGAACATTATTTATTTTAGCTGCAGTAGGGTCAGCGGTTGGTTTAGGGAATGTTTGGCGATTTCCATTTGTCTGTTATCAAAATGGCGGGGGTGCTTTTTTTATTCCGTTCTTTGTTGCAATTTTAACCGCGGGGATTCCCTTGCTAATATTAGAGATGGGACTTGGTCATATGATGCAGGCCGGTGCACCAACTGCAATGTTTAAAATAAATAAAAAATTCGAATGGTTAGGCTGGTTCTCAATACTTGTAGGTTTTGGGATTGTAGTTTATTATGCTGTAATTATGTCATGGTGTTTTAATTATCTATATTTCTCTTTTGGAGTTAAGTGGGCAGGACAAGCCGGAGATTTTTTCTTCAAGGATTTTCTTCAGTTAGGTAAAGTCTCTGAGATGTTATCAATCGGTTCTGTTCGGATTCCAATTTTAGGCGGTTTGTTTTTAACGTGGCTCTGGATCTACTTCAGTATTTTTAAAGGTGCAAAGTCAGTCGGGAAGGTTGTTCTGTTAACTGTCCCACTTCCTTTCTTGATTCTAATCTTTTTAGTGATTCGGGGATTAACATTACCCGGGGCAATGGAGGGTGTGAAATTTTATCTTGAACCGGATTTCTCGAAATTGCTTAGTTTAAAAACATGGCTTGCTGCTTATGGGCAGGTTTTCTTTTCATTCTCAATTGGATTTGGTGTAATGATAGCATATGCAAGTTTTTTACCTAAGAAAACTGATGTGGCAAACAATGCTTTTATAGTTGGGTTAGTAGATGCATTAACTGCATTCCTATCCGGGTTTGCAGTATTCTCTGCACTTGGTTTTTTAAGTTTGAAAACCGGAGTTGCAATTGATTCCATTTCAGGCGGAGTGGGGTTAGCATTTGTTACATTCCCAACTATAATTGAACAGATGCCTAAACTTCCTGTTTTAGCAGGGCTGCTTTTTTTTATAATGCTTCTAACACTCGGGATAGATTCTGCATTCTCCTTAGTTGAAGCCGGAGCAGCTGGCTTAATGGATAAATATAAGATAAAGAGGGTAACTGCTAATACACTAATTTGTTCAATTGCATTTATCCTGGGTCTAATTTTTACAACTCAATCTGGGGTTCATTGGTTAACTATTCTTGATTATTTCTCTTCGAACTACGGGCTGGTTTTAGTAGGGTTATTCCAATGCATTGCAATCGGATGGGTTTTCGGAACCGGTAAATTCAGGAGATATATTAACTCAGTTTCTGAGGTGAGGATAGGAATTTGGTGGGATATTTTCATTGCTTTCTTTACCCCGGTATTCCTGATTATATCATTATCCGTAACTATTTTTAAGATCTTTACTGACTATGAGAATACTGACCTCGCAGGATATGAATTGAAAGCTGTTATGTTAGGCGGTGTTCTTATACTTTTATTATTCCTAATTGCATCAATTATTTTGGGAAGTAAACACCAGAAACTTTCTAAAGATGATGAGAAGGAACATAATAAATTATTAGAAATTTTAAAACGTGGACCGGAGGATAAGTTAACACTTAAACAGATTCTGATGGACTTGGGAATTTTATTGATAATGTTATTTGGTGTTGGGATTTTAACCTTTTTACTAATTCAATTCCTACCAGGATGGATTGCAATGTTAAGTGTTGCAATTATTTTCCTGGTTGGCGGATTAATTTACTGTTTATCGAAGATTAAATCTCAAAGTTATGATGATACTTCAGATAATAATATTCAAGAACCTGAATATGAATAATTTAAAAGGTAGAGTATGAAAAAGATAAATGATTACAAGGAGTTAACTCCTAAAGAAGTTGTTAAAGAATTTAATAATTATATAATCGGTCAAGACGATGCAAAGAAAGCAGTCGCGGTAGCATTACGAAATCGTTGGCGAAGGCAGAACCTACCCGAGGATTTACAGAATGAAGTCACGCCAAAAAATATTATAATGATTGGTCCTACCGGGGTAGGCAAGACCGAGATTGCAAGAAGATTATCAACACTTGCAAAGGCTCCATTCTTGAAGATTGAAGCTACAAAATTCACAGAAGTCGGGTATGTCGGGCGTGATGTTGAATCAATGATACGAGACCTGGTTGAGTTAGGTATTTCAATGGTTCGAAAAGAGAGATCTTCAGAAGTTAGAAAACAATCGGAGATTAATGCCCGTGAAAAAATTATTAGTATCTTACTTGGAGGTGATGCTCCTCCACAGCCAAGTGATAAAACTGAAGAAGCTGAGCGTAAGCGTAGAACCCGGGATAAGATTCATAAGAAAATAACTTCAGGTCAATACGATGATAAAGAGATTGAGTTGGAAGTTGAGGGTTCATATGCAATGCCTATGGTCGAGATCTTTTCTAACCAGGGGATCGAGGAGATGGATTTTAATTTCAAAGATATGTTTAAAAACTTGATGCCGTCAAAGAAAAAAATCCGAAAATTTAAGATTCCTGAAGCCTTAAAAATTTTAAAAAATCAGGAATCGAATCGATTAATTGACCAGGATAGAGTAATTGAAATAGGAAAGAAACGAGTTGAAGATACCGGGATAATTTTCCTTGATGAGATAGATAAGATTGCGTATTCCGGTGCAAAGGGTGCAGGTCCTGATATTTCAAGGGAAGGAGTTCAAAGAGACCTGCTTCCGGTGATTGAAGGTTCTTCTGTAAATACCAAGTATGGGATTGTAAGGACTGATCATATTTTATTTATTGCAGCGGGGGCATTTAATGTTTCAAAACCTTCTGATTTAATTCCCGAACTTCAAGGGCGGTTCCCATTGAGGGTAGAATTAAAGAAACTTGATGTTGATGATTTTGAGAAGATCCTCACAGAACCGAAGAATGCATTGATTAAACAATATGTCGCTCTTTTAAAGACCGAAGGTGTAAAACTATCCTTTAAAAAGAGTGCGATTAGGACAATTGCAGAAATTGCATTTTCTATTAATGAGAGTCTTGAAAATATTGGAGCAAGAAGACTTTACACAGTTCTTGAAAAGATTATTGAGGATATTTCATTTGAGGCTGAAGATCTTAGAGGTAAATCGATTCCCATTACAAGTAAATACATAAAAGAACGTCTGGAGGATATTCTTGCAAGTGATGATGTCAAAAAGTATATCTTATAGAGAGTTATAAATGACTGAAAAGAAAATTAAATTTCTGAATTATATCAAGGAGCATTTATCCGAAAAGATCTCAAAGAAAGTTATTGAGACCGAACTCGGGATTAATGATGATGAGTTTGCTCAACTATTAAAATCACTTAAGAACTACGGGTTCAAAGTCATTGAATCCGATACCCATATTTGGATGGAAAGTTATCCTGAAATTTTTTCGCTCACCGATATTATTATACATACAAAAGTTATAGGAAAAAAGATCCTACCTTTTTTTGATGTTATTTCAACAAATGATATCGCCTTAATGCTTGCAATTCAGGGTGAGAAGGAAGGGACTGTTGTAATTTCTGAACGCCAGAGAAAAGGTCGTGGGAAAGGTGGTTCAGTCTGGTTTTCACCTTCAGATGCCGGGTTGTGGTTATCCGTGATCTTCAGACCAAAGTTTCATATGACAGGTGTGGAGAAGTTTACATTATTATCTGCAGCGGTAATTGTTGAGACAGTTAAAGAATTATTTAACCTCGACGCCTGGATTAAATGGCCAAACGATGTTATGATAAATGATAAGAAATTCTGCGGGATTCTCTCGGAAGGAAAAATTACATCAGGAACAATTGACTTTATAGTTTCAGGGATCGGGATAAATGTAAATATTAATAAGGATGAATTCCCATTAGATTTACAGGAATCATCAACTTCATTGAATCTGGAACTTAATCAGAAAGTAAATAGAAACGATCTATTTTCAGCAATCATGCTTAACCTCGATAGAAAATATGAATTATTAAAGACTAATCCCGAGGTCGTTTACAAGGCCTGGAAACAATATTCAAATATTATAGGTAGGAGAATCAAAATACAAACTCCTGAAGGTGAATTGGAAGGGGCAGCTCTTGATTTTGATGAGAATGGATTTTTAATTATCAGGTTAGACTCAGGTATTGAAAAGAAAATTACATCCGGAACCATTACAAAGGTTGATTAAGTGAAAAATATTTTAACGGTTAATATTGGGAATACCAGTTGTTCTTTTGTAGTATTTTCAAGTAATAACATAAGCTTTGAAATGAAATTTCCAAGTAAGGATTTTCAGAAAAGAAAACAAGATCTTGATAAAATCAATAAACCCGGATTAGCGATTGGTGTAATCTCGTCGGTTAATCCTGTGCTTGAAAAAATGATTAGAACTTACTTTTCAAAGAAAAACATAAAAACATTTCAAATTTCTTATAAGAATAAATTGAACTTTAAAAATAAGTACATTGAACCCGGGAAATTAGGCAGTGACCGGATTGCTAACCTTGCAGGTGCAACCGACCTGTTTAAAGGTGATAGGATAATTATTGATTCAGGAACTGCAATTACGATTGATGGACTGAACTCTGATAATAAATTTATTGGAGGAATAATAATCCCCGGACGAATTCTTCAAAGTAGATCTTTACATAGTTTCACAAAACTCTTACCTGAAATAAATCTTGATTTGAATGTTAAATTTCCGGGATTAAATACCAAAGAATGTATATCTGCAGGTGTGAACTTTCAAGCGGAATTCGGAGTTAAGGGTATTATTAAGGAGTTTAAAAAATATTTCAAGACCAATCCAAAAATTATTGCAACAGGTGGAGATATATCTATATTTAATAATATTAAAAACATTAAGTATATAAATAACTTAACTCATTTTGGTCTGAGGAAAATTTATCAGTTAAATAAAAATAAATTCGTATAATAATCGTAAATTAAAAAGTGTTCTTTTAAATATATATGTTGGTATTCCTAATTGCTTTTGTCATTGGGCATCGAAACGAAGTACATCGCAGCATAACCGGATCTATATAACTGCGTATATATAAATCGTCATTAAAAACATTATTTTCAGTTGCACGATTTGTCAATTGACAAATCGTGCAACTGACATGTATAGTAATTGAAATAATTATTGGCAGTTATATAGATATTGTTTCAATGAGATGCACTGATAAGATATGCTCTTTTATTTTTTAAATCGTTTAC